>CALFYB010000332.1 GCA_937952995.1 uncultured Caulobacteraceae bacterium | reverse complement strand
GATGTCGCCGATCAGGGGTCTGGAGCCTACGGCGACGACGACATCGTCAACCGCGTCCCAATGGCCCGCTTTGCTCGGCCCGAGGATGTAGCTGCCGCCATCGCCTTCTTGGCGCAGGAGGACAGTTTCGTGAACGGCGTCAGCCTGCCGGTCGACGGTGGCTGGACGGCGGATAACAGTTGGGACGCCCTTCGCATCAAAACGCGCGGTGCCTAAGGCCATGACCCTGTTGCGTCCTCTGACCCTGATCGTAGCTCTGGCGGCGCTCTGTGTCGGTATTCAGGCCAAGGCGGCGCAGCCCTTGCTGGTCATTCAGACCCAAGAGGGACCGGTCCGGGGCTTTGAGCAGGGCGCGGTGACGGAATATCGAGGCATCCCCTTTGCTGCCCCGCCCGTCGGTGCACGCCGGTTCGAGCCGCCAGCCCCTGTCACCCCTTGGACCAAGGTGCTCGACGCCAAGGCCTATGGCAGCCCCTGTCCGCAGGCGGCGCGCTATGGCCTGACCGAGGCCAGCGACGACGAAAGCTGCCTGTTCCTCAATGTCGCTGTTCCCAAGACACAGGCCAAAGCCAAGCGGCCGGTGATTGTCTGGCTCTATGGCGGTGCCTTTGTCGGCGGGTCCGGCACGCTCTATCCGCTGGCCCATTGGGCTGAGCGCGGCGACGTAGTGCTGGTCTCGGCCAACTATCGCCTTGGCCCTCTCGGCTTCATGGCCCATCCGGCCTTTGGGGCCAGCCATAATGGCGGCTACGCGCTGGAAGACCAGAGGGCGGCCCTGCGCTGGGTTCAACGCAATATCGCCAAGTTCGGCGGCGATCCGAACAATGTCACGCTAGCGGGGGAGTCCGCAGGGGCCGCGTCGGTCTGCATGCAGATGTTCGCGCCCAAAAAGGCCGCTGGCCTTTTCCACAAGGCCATAATCCAGAGCGCGGGCTGCACCGTGCCCCTTCGCACTGTCGCTCAGGCCCAGTCGACGGGTTTGAAGGTGGCGGCTCTGGTCGGATGCGATGATCCAGCCACCGCCTTGGCCTGCCTCCGAACCAAGTCCGCCAAGGCTCTTGTCGATGCCGCGACCCAAGTGGCCGGCACCGAACTGATGTCCTTTTCACCCATCGTCGGCTCGCAGGCCCTGCCTGAGCAAGGCACAGACCTGCTAGCCAGTGGCAAGCTGCTGCGCATGCCCGTTATCAATGGCGGCAACCGCGACGAGATGCGGCTCTATGTGGCCTATGACGTGCAGGCGGGCGGCGTGATCACGTCTGAGACCTATCTCGGCCGTCTCAAGGCGCTCTATGGCGACAAGGCCGCAGCGGTTCAGGCGCAATATCCACTGGCCAACTATCCGTCGGCCACGGTGGCGCTCGGCACGGCCATGTCGGATTTTATGCCGAACTTTGGTTTGAATTCCTGCGTCTTCCTTAAGGCCGGTGACGCCTTTTCCGCCCACATGCCGGTCTATCAGTACGAGTTTGCAGATCGCGCCGCCCCCTTGGTCACCACCGATGTTGGCTTCGAGCAGGGCGCGGTCCATTCGGCCGAGCTGCCCTATTTCTTCCCGCGCTTTGACAATACCTCCAAGCTGACCGGCCCGGACCTAGCGGCACCGTCGCAAGGCCTGTCCGACCAGATGATCGATTACTGGAGCCATTTTGCCAGAGATGGCCATCCTTGGGCCAAGGGCGCGCCGGTCTGGTCCGCCTATAGGTCGGCCCGCTCGGTGATCCGCTTTGAACCGGGCAAGACCCGGAACGTCGACCTCGCCGCAGACCACCACTGCGACTTCTGGCGCGGGCTCTATCCGGACCAGCTCTGACACAGAAACGCCGCCGAAGACCCTGCGATCCTCGGCGGCGTGATCTGGCATAGGGGAGGGCGGATTAGCCCTTCATGCGCATCTGACCCAGATAGTCGCGCTTGCCCAGCGGCACGCCGCGCGCGCGAAGGATGTCGTAGGTGGTGGCGGCGTGGAAGTGCAGGTTCGGCAGAGCGAAGGACATCAAAAAGCCCTCAGCCAAGAACGGCAGTTTGAAGCTGCCCATTTCAAAGGTCACGTCCTTGCCTTCCAGCGCGTTGATCTCATCGGCGCTGAGGGCCTTCAGGCCAGCCAAGGCGTCTGCCACATGCTTTTGCAAACCGGCATAGTCGAGCGGGCCAACGGGCGGCGGCGGCGTGGCAATCCCTGCTTTGGCGCTGTTGATGGCACCCAAAGAGTGGTGAACGACCGAGACGATCTGGAAGTGTAGGGGCTGCATATCGTCGACCAGCCGAGCGTTGACCATCTCGCTCGGATCGATGTTGTTCTCAACACAGAAGGCCATGCCACGGTCCAGAATACCGGTGACGGCACCCAAGACCTGCAAGGATGAGGTCACGGACACGTCGTAGAGTGAAATTGCCATTTTGGGATGTTCCTTCCAGTGCGGTGAGACTCGTCGCTCACACGGTTGATGGCGGACCGTAGCGACGCAGGGCTAGCCTGAGCAAGGTAAACTACGGGTCGGTTGCATTTTTGCCCTGACGCGGAGCGGGTATCCCCTGTTATGAACCTCCCAACCGTAACACCTCGCCCTAAGGCGTCGGAGAGACCTATGAAATCCGCCCTTCTGATCCTCTTGGCCAGCAGCGCCCTTGCCGGGTGCGCGACAATGGAAAAGCCCATGACCACTGCCCCCACCGTTGTCCCCACCGTGGCTGAGGCGCCTGCGCCAAAGGCTGCGCCCAATCCGCTAACCGCCGAATGGACCGGTCCGTTCCAAGGGGTTCCTGCCTGGGACAAGCTCGATGTCGAACAGTTCCCGGCGGCCTTCACCGAGGCCATGGCCGACATGAAGAAAGAGGTCGAGGCCGTGCGCGACAATCCCGCACCGGCGACCTTCCAGAATGTCCACGAGCCTATGATGTTGGCGGGAAGCAAGATGGACCGGCTTCAATCGCTTTGGGGCGTGCAGACCTCGAACCTGTCGAATAACCGGGTTAACCAGCTTGAAGGGGAATGGGAGCCCAAGCTGTCAGCTTTCAATGACAGCCTGATGCTCGATCCTAAACTGTTCCAGCGGTACAAGGCGGTTTACGACAACCGGGCCAGCCTGAGCCTGACGCCGCAGCAGCTGCGTCTGGTCGAGCGTTCCTATGAGGCCTTCGTGCGCAACGGTGCCAATCTGGCCGGGGCGGACAAGACCCGGCTCATGGCCATCAACAGTGCCTTGGCTCAGAAATTTGCGGAGTTTGGCGGCAAGGTTGTGCGGGACGAGCAGGCGCTGATCTTCGTTGATGATGCGGCCTCGCTGACGGGGCTCGAACCCTCTCTCATGGCCTCCTTCAAGGCGGCGGCTGTGGCGGCAGGCCAGCCGAACCGCTATGCGATCAAGAACACCCGCTCGGCCGTACAGCCGGTGCTCGACTATGCCAGCGACCGGGCCTTGCGCGAAAAGGTCTGGCGGGCCTTCGTCAACCGCGGCGACAATGGCGATGCCAACGACACCAACGCCACCATCGTCGAGATCCTGAAGCTGCGCCAAGAACGCGCGGTCCTGCTCGGCTTCGAGACCCACGCTCATTATCGCATGGCCGACACCATGGCCAAGGACCCGGCCAAGGCCATGGACCTGATGATGCGCGTCTGGCCCGCCGCCGTGGCCCGCGTGCATGAAGAGGTCGCGGACATGCAAAAGATCGCCGATGCTGAGGCGAAGGCAAACAAGACCGCCAAGATCACCATCTCGCCTTGGGACTATGGCTTCTATGCCGAGAAGGTCCGTAAGGCGAAATACGACCTCAACGAAGCCGAGGTGAAGCCCTATCTGCAGCTCAACAAGCTGATCGACGGCATGTTCTGGTCAGCCGGACAACTTTACGATCTGGGCTTCAAGGAAAACACCGGTCAGGTTCCCGTGTTCGAGCCCAAGGTCCGCACCTTTGAGGTGACGAACCTGAAGACCGGTGCTCCGGTGGGCCTACTCTATATGGATAATTTTGCGCGCGACGGTAAACGCTCGGGCGCTTGGATGACCACCTATCGCAGCCAACAGGGCCTAGGCGGTACGCGAACAGTTTTGGCCTCGAACAACAATAATTTCACAGCCGGAACCGACGACACCCCGACCCTGATCAGCCTCGATGATGCTGACACCCTGTTCCATGAGTTTGGGCACGGCATCCATTATCTGTTGCAGAATGTCTATTATCCCGACCTCGCACGGGTGCCGCGCGACTTTGTCGAGATGCCCAGCCAGGTGAATGAAAACTGGCTCTTGACCCCTGAAGTGCTGAACCGGTTTGCCCTGCACTACAAGACCGGTGCCCCCATGCCCAAGGCCTTGGTCGACAAGATTCAGGCCTCCAGCACCTTCAATCAGGGTTTTGCGACGGTCGAATATCTGGCCAGCGCCATTGTCGACATGAAGCTGCACAATCGCACGGTCCCAGTCAGCGACCCGGACCAGTTCGAGCGTGAGACCTTGGCTCAGATGGGTATGCCGAAGGAGATCGTGATGCGGCACCGGCTGCCGCAGTTCAATCACCTGTTCACGTCCGATGGTTATTCGGCGGGCTATTACAGCTATCTGTGGTCCGAGGTCATGGATGCGGACGTCTGGGCCGCCTTCAACGAGGCGGGCGGGCCTTGGGACCGGAAGGTCGCTGACCGGTTCCGCACCATCGTCCTTCAGACCGGCAATGAGACCGACCGAGCGGAGGCCTACCGGGCCTTCCGTGGACGTGATCCGGATGTGAAGCCGCTCTTGGCCCGTCGCGGGTTTCCGACCAAATAACGAAGTGCTGATCGTTAGGGGGTGACGTCCCGCTAACGATCAGTTCTTTTTGCTGCGTTCGGTCTCACGCGGGATCACGGGCATGATCAGGGTGATGGGTTCCAGATCTTGGAACGCAACCTGTTTGGCCAAATCGGGGGAGACGCCGAGCATTCTAAGCTGGAGCTCCGCCACTCTTGAGCCAGCATCGGGACCGGCATCGCCGTTCAGGCGACGAAAGAGCGCCGACAGGGTCATGGCCGAGAAGGTGCTGATCAGGAAATCATCGATCTCAACGGAAAAGACCCCCTGGGCCACGCCCCGCTCGAGATCGGCGCGCAGATAGCTGACCACGCTGTCGCGAAGATCATTATAGATCCACACCGCGCGAAACAGGGCTTGGCCCCACTGGGGCGTGCTGCTGGCGAGGTCTAAGAACCGCCTTGTCGCGCAACTAACCCGTTCAACGGCGTCCGAAACTCCGACCATGGCGGCATCGAGCTGTTGCACCACATCATTGGCGATACGATAGGCGACCGCCGTGGCAATCTCGTCCTTATCTTTGAAATAGACATAGAAGGTGCCGTTGGCGACCTCTGCCGCGCGGGTAATTTCATTGACCGAGGCGGCCTCAAATCCATCGCGCGCAAAGACGCTCACGGCCGCATCCATCAGGCGCGCCTTGGTGCGGGCGCTCTTGCCGAGGTTGCGGGCTTCGCGCGTGAAGAGATCAAGGTTGGTCAATAACAGAACTCCGATTTGAGACCGTCACAATGCCAATGGATTAATTGACATATATCTCATAAAATCCCTACTGTGAGCGGGAACGATAATGAATGGCTTAGGACCATTCAAGACCGAGGACCAGCGGCTATGAGTGTGATTGACGTACCCATCCTGATCGTTGGGGGTGGTCCGGTAGGCCTTCTCGGTGCGCAATTGCTCGGTCGCCAAGGCCTCAAGGTCCTGCTGGTCGAGAAATATCCCGCCCGGCTCGAGGCTCCAAAGGCCCATGCGCTCAATCCTCGCTCGCTGGAGATCTGCGCGGCGGCGGGCCTGTCGATGGATGCGATCCATGCGGCGGCGACACCGACCGAAGAGGGCCGCTATGTCCGCTTCGTTGAGACGCTCAGCAAGCCGGACATCGGCGTCATGGCCTATGAGCGGCAGGACGAGGCCGTGCGCGAGGTCACGCCTTGGCCCCTGATCAATATCGAACAGCCCAATTTCGAAGCCGTGCTTGACGCCGCTGTGGCTAACCTTCCGACCGTCGAGGTCCGCAAGGGCGTCGAATGGCTCAGCTGTGAACAGAGCGACGGGCAGGTCACCTCGACCTTGAAGGACCGCGAGACTGGCAAAGAGGTCACCGTCCGCAGCCGCTATCTGATCGCCGCTGACGGGGCCGGAAGCCCAGTGCGCGATAGCCTCGGCATCCCCATGGATGGGATGGACGGTATCGGCAACAATATGATGATCCACTTTGAGGCCGACCTGCGGGCCAAGGTCGGTGATCGTCCCGCCATCCTCTATTTCCTGTTCGGCCCCGGTCCCAATGGCGTGCTGATCGCCTACGATATCGGCAAGACCTGGGTGATGATGACCCCCTGCAAGCCCGAGGACCTCCCCGAGGACTTTAGCGACGAGTTGTGTCGCAGCTTGGTTCAGAGCGCGGTCGGTGCCGATATTCCTGACCTTCAGATCAAGGGCAAGCGACCCTGGGTCATGTCGGCGCAGGTCGCGCGGCGTTATCGTGAAGGCCAAGTTTTCCTGGTCGGCGATGCCGGGCACCGTTTCCCTCCGACCGGCGGGCTGGGGCTCAATACCGGCATTGGCGACATCGACAATCTGGCTTGGAAGATTGCGGCCATCGAGGCGGGATGGGGCAGCCCAGAGATCTTAGAGAGTTACGACCAAGAGCGCCGCGCCATTGCCGATGCCAATATGGGCCAGAGCGTGATGAACGCGATGCGCATCCGCATGTTGTTCGAGGCCTTAGGCTACGGCTATGGGACCACGGTTGAACCTGAGGTCTTTTATGACCGACTGTCCGATCCCGAAAAGCGCGCGGCGGTCGATGCGGCGGTGATGTTCCAGAAGGACCATTTTGACAGCCTTCGTCTGCAGCTTGGCTTTGCCTATGGCGACGCGCTGAAGGCCGACGATCAACTGCCCATTAGCGAATTTACCCAAAAGGTCGCCGTCGGCGCGCGCCTGCCGCATGTGGTCTTGAGCGACGGCGGCACGACCTTGAGCCTCAGCCAGCCTGATCGCTTTGTCCTGCTGACCGGAACCGATCACGCCTCTTGGACAGGCTTAGCCAAGGGCTCGGATGTTCCCATGACGGTGTTGAGCGAAGGCATTGATTTCAATGCCAAGTCAGGCGGCTGGGCGACGGCGATGGGCCTGAGCGCCAGCGGGGCCCTGCTGGTCCGGCCCGATGGTCACCTCTTGGCCGTCGCGGCCTCAGCCGATGATGCCGAGGCCACCTTTGCGACAATGCAGCGTTATATGAAGGGAACCGTCTGATGGATTTGGGACTTGAGGGACGCAAGGCGCTGGTCTGCGCCTCATCACAGGGCCTTGGCTATGCCTGCGCCTTTGCCCTGTCGCGCGAGGGGGCCATCGTCACCCTCAATGGCCGCGACGGCGAAAAGCTCGAAGCCGCTCGCGCCAAGCTGGCCGCTGCCACGGGCCGAGAGGTCCGCGCGGTTGTCGCCGACATCAATAGTCCCGAGGGTCGCACTGCCTTGCTGGCCGAGGCCGGTGACTGCGATATTCTGGTCAACAACAATTCCGGCCCACCTCCGGGTCATTTCCAGAACTGGGACGAGGCCGACTGGATTGGCGCGGTCAATGCCAACATGGTGCCCGCGCTGATGCTGATCCGCGGCGTCCTGCCCGGCATGCGCGAGCGCAAGTTTGGCCGCATCATCAATATCACCAGCGCCATGGTCAAAACCCCGATGGGACCGATGGGTCTGTCGACCGCAGCCCGCGCTGGATTGACCGCCGCCTGCAAGGCTTTGGTACCTGAAGTGGCGGCCGATAATGTAACCATTAACAATTTATTACCGGAACGTTTTGACACCGAACGTCAACAGCAAATGGCCCGTCTGATGATGGGTATGAAGGGCATCACGCTTGAAGAGGCGCGGGCTGAGATCGCCCAGACCATCGCGGCCAAACGCTTTGGCCGCCCAGAAGAGTTCGGGGATGCGTGCGCCTATCTGTGCAGCGCCCAAGCGGGGTTCATCTCTGGCCAGAATATGCAACTCGACGGCGGTTCTTACCGCGGCCTGATCTAGGACCCTGACCATGACCCGCTCGGTAGACATCGCCCCGCTCGACGAGGCCCTAACCTTTGCCCTAACCAAAGCCGAGGATGGCGAGCGGCTGATTGCGGTTCGCTCCTATCAGGAGGGTCAGATCATAGGGGTTGATCTCTCGGCGCTACTAACGTCGGCGTCTGAGGATGCTATCGATCTGATCCATCGCCTCGGGCAGGACGCCATTCGGGCCTTTGTTCAGGCCGCCAAGGAAGAGGTCGAGGTTTCGTCTGACCAGCTTGGCCTGCCCGTCCGATTGGGGAACCAGAACATCGGGGTCGGCACCAACTATGCCGAACATGCCGCCGAATCGACCGTGGTCGGCTCGCCGTTCTTGTTTCCAAAGATCGTGCAACCAACGGCCTGGGACGCGCCCATTGCGGCAGGGGATGCCTTGCTGGACTATGAGGTCGAGCTCTGTTTGGTACCGTTGCAGGACTTGATACCCGGTAGTCCTGTTTCGGGCGGTTTGATCTTAGGCAATGATGTCACCGACCGCGCTGTCCTGCTGCGCAATGTCGATATTGCCGATCCTCAATCGGGCAAGGGCTTCACCTCGGGCAAGAGTGGTCCGAACTATATGCCGATGGGCGATCTGTTCGTGGTGCCGCGCAACCTGACGAGCTTTATCGGCCGCTTGACCCTGCATCTCAGCGTCAATGGTCAGGTTCGCCAGCATGCAGCGGCCACAGATTGGATCTGGGATCTGGATGAAATCGTGCGTCAATGCCGGCTAAAGCGCGACGTGCGCTGGGCCTATTGGGGCGGAGAGGCGCGGCTGGCGGTTGCCGAGGATGGTGCCATTCCCGCGCGCACGGTGATCATGGCCGGAACGCCCGCCGGCACAGTCTTTCACGGCGTGCCGACCAAGGACCGCGTGATGGGAGCCTTAGCTTGGCTGCTGTCTGGCCGTAAAAAGCCTCTGATCGCCCATGTCATTGAGCGCCATATTAAGAGCGCGCGTGCAGCCAAGACCTATCTGCAGCCGGGCGACCGCGTCGATATCCGGGTGGACCGCTTGGGCTGCCTGTCCAACCGCATCGTGGCTTCGCTCTGATCGCGTAAAAATCTCTGGTGAGGATCAAAAAGGTTGGCGGGCGTCGCTTGCCAAGTTGGTCCTGTGCGATAGTTTGAACCTTAAGACATTGGTCGTGCCCAAAGTGCGTTTAGCCTTGGCATGAGCCGCTGCATCAAGGGAGTTTCCGATGGACCTGAGTTTCACGCCTGAGCATGCCGCCTTCCGTTTAGAAGTGCGCAATTGGATCGAAGCCAATTTCCCCCAAGCCATTCGCGACAAGCAGGCCACCGGTGAGCACCTGAATAAGGAAGAGATCGTCTCGTGGCACAAGATCCTCCATGCCAAGGGCTGGCTGACCCCTTCATGGCCCAAGGAATATGGCGGCAACGACTGGGACGTCGTGCAGCGCTATATCTTCTCTGAGGAACTGGCCCGCGCCAATACCAGCCAGCCGACCTTTGGCCTCGGCATGATCGGGCCGGTGCTCTACACCTTCGGCTCGCCCGAGCAGAAAGAGACCCTGCTGAAGCCGACCATCGCTGGCGATATCTGGTGGTGCCAGGGCTATTCTGAGCCCGGTGCCGGTTCGGATCTGGCCGGCCTGTCCACCCGCGCCGAACGCTTCACCGGCGAGGACGGCAAGGACTATTACCGCGTCAACGGCCAGAAGACCTGGACCACCCAGGGCCACATGGCCGACTGGGGCTTCTTCCTGGTGCGGACCAATCAGACGGCGAAAAAGCAGGAGGGCATCACCTTCCTCCTCATCGACATGAAGACGCCGGGCATCAGCGTGCGGCCCATCATCACCATTGATGGCGGCCATGAGGTCAACGACACCTTCCTCGACAATGTCATCGTGCCAGTCGAAAACCGCATTGGTGATGAGGACAAGGGCTGGACGGTGGCCAAGTACCTGCTGGGCCATGAGCGCATGGGCTCGGGCAGTGTGGGGGCCAGTCGCCGTGAATTGGCCGCGCTGCGCGCCCTGGCGCGCGAGGAGGGGCTGGCAGGCCTGTGGAGCGGCGTCTCCATGCGCGTGGCGCGCGTTGGCCCCGCCTGCGCAATCATGATCGCGGTTTACGAGCACGCTAAGGCGCGGCTCAAGGCTGAGTGAGCCACATAAGAGAATTTTGCATTCGTGCTTATTCGCGCGCCGCGCTCTGCTGTCACATTCGTTCCCACGGACCCTTTGCTTAGTATGGGTGCACGAAGGGTCACCCACCTACGCCTTATGCCTCGCGAAGCCCGTACATGACCTCCTCGCGCCGGCGCTCCGCGTCGTGGTCG
>CALFYB010000331.1 GCA_937952995.1 uncultured Caulobacteraceae bacterium | reverse complement strand
CAACAGGGTCCAACAGGTCAAGATCAAGGCCGGTCAGCGCAGCGGCGGCTATGTCGAACTGCTCGAAGGTCCGGCTGTTGGGGCAACGGTGGTTAAGGGCGCAGGCTCGTTCGTGATGAGCGGCGATGTGATTAAGCCCTACGTTGAGACCACCACGGTGAGCCTCCGCTAATGGCGCAGCTTCGCGTATCCACCTGGTCCATTCGCAACCCCATCCCGGTTGCGGTGGTCTTTATCGCCCTGACCATAGCGGGCCTGTTCTCCTATGGCATGCTGCCTATCAAGCACTATCCTGATGTGAACTTCCCGGCGGTCGCCATTACGGTGGTTCAGAGCGGTGCAGCGCCTGCGGAGATGGAAAACCAGATCACCCGGCCCATCGAAAATGCCTTGGCCGGGCTGTCCAATGTTCGCGGCATCCGTTCGTCCGTCGTTCAGGGCGTCTCGACCACGATGGTCTTTTTCGAGCTGGGTCAGGACCTGCAGAAAAAGACGGACGAGGTCCGATCAAAGGTCGATCAGACCAGAGCCATATTGCCGCGCGAAATAGACTCTCCGATCATCCAGCGGCTCGAGATGGATTCAGCGCCGATCCTGTCCTATGCCGTCTCGGCCCCGGGCATGACCCAGGCCGAACTGAGCTGGTTCATCGACGATACCATCACCCGCCACTTGCAAAGCGAAAAGGGCGTGGCTCAGATCGCGCGTGTCGGCGGGGTTTCGCGTGAAATCAATATCGTCGTCGATCCTCAGCGCCTTGCGGCCTATGGCTTGACCAGTTCCGAGATCAATCAAGCCCTGACCGCCTTTAACGTCGACGCCCCCGGTGGTCGTGCGGGGGTAGGCTATCGTGAGCAGACCCTTCGGGTATTGGGTGCTGCAACGTCGGTCGAGGCTATTCGAAACATCACCATCCCCGCCGGTGGGCGCTTCATTCGCCTGTCGGACGTTGCAGATATCGGCGACGGTGCGTCTGAGCCCCGCGGTTTTGCTCGCCTCGATGGTCGCCCCGTGGTGGGCTTTGAGGTCATGAAGACCCGAGAAGCCAGCGACGTTCAGGTCGAAGATCACGTTGTCGCTGCGGTTGCCAAGTTGCAAGAAGAGCAGACCAAGGCCGGGCGCGATATCAAGTTCTTCAAGATCTTTTCGGTCGTTGATGAGACCCGGGCCAGCTATCACGCCACCCTCTTATCGATGGTCGAAGGTATGGGCCTCGCCGCTCTGGTGGTGCTTCTGTTCCTGCGCGAGTGGCGCTCGACCATGATCACGGCCATGGCCATGCCGCTGTCTTTGATCCCTACTTTCGCGTTCATGGCCCTGATGGGTTTCAGCTTGAACGTGGTGACGCTCTTGGCCCTGACCATGGTGATCGGCATTCTCGTCGATGACGCCATTGTTGAGATCGAGAATATCGAAAAGCGCATTCAGGCCGGTGCAAGGCCCTATCGCGCGGCGATGGAAGGCGCAGACTCCATCGGTCTGGCCGTGGTCGCAACGACGGCAGCCATTGTGGTTGTCTTTACGCCAGTCTCGTTCCTGCCCGGCATTTCGGGTCAGTTTTTCAAGGAATTTGGCCTCACCGTTTCGGTTGCGGTGCTGTTCTCGCTGGTGGTGGCGCGCTTCGTGACCCCGGTGATGGCGGCCTATCTGCTGAAGCCAACAAGTCATGCCAAACCGCGCAAGCCTTTTGACGGTTTCTATCGCAAGTCGCTCGACTGGGCGCTGGACCATCGCTGGATTTCGGTCTTCATTGGCGGCGTGATCTTTGTCTTGAGCATCATGCTGACGGGCTTGCTGCCCAAGGGCTTCCAGCCAGCCGATAACGCCAACTTCTATTATGTGAAGGTTCAAGGCCCTCCTGGTGCCACGCTGGTCGATATGGAGCGGACCGTTCAGGAGGTCACGCGCATCTTCAAAGCCCGGCCTGAAACCAAGATGGTTTTTGCTCAGGTTGGGTCAGGGGTCATGCAGACCGGGCCCGGCGGGGGCGGGGATGCGGCAGATGTGCGCGATGCCACGATCACTGTGGTTCTGAACGAGAAGCGCGACCTTACCGTCACTCAGATCAAGCAGGTCATGCGGCCTCTGGTTCGTGAGATCCCGGACGCGCGGGTCAATATGCTCGGCAATTTTGGTGGTGCTGACGTGTCGATCGTTCTCACCGGCGAAGATGGCGAGCTCCTTGAGCGGACCGCGCTGCAAGTCGAGCGTGAAATGCGCGGCCTGACGGCGATCGCCGATCCTCGGCCCTCTTCTCCGCCCAGTGGTCCGGAAATTGTCATTCGTCCGCGTGTTGCTGAGGCGGCCCGTCTTGGCGTGACAGCCCAATCGATCGCACAGGCGGCTCGGGTTGCCACGGTCGGTGACATCGACGCCAATGTCTCAAAGTTAAACGATGGCGAGCGTCGGGTGCCCATTCGCGTGCGTCTGGCTCCGGACAGCCGTAGTGATCTGGAAACCATCAAGGCCCTGCGCGTGCCGACCGTGACGGGTAAGACTGTTCCTCTGGACGCGGTCGCAGATGTGACGTTCCAAGCCGGTCCGGCCAAGATCAACCGCTATAACCGCAAGCGTCAGATCACCATCGAGTCCGACCTCAACAATGGTGCCCAACTCGGCGAAGGTGCGGCGGCAGTCGAAGGCCTCCCGACTATGAAGGCGTTGCCCAAGGGCGTGACCGAAGCTCAGGTCGGTGACCAAGAGGCCATGAAAGAGCTGTTTGGCGCTCTGGCCGCGGCGATCTTTGCCGGGATCAGCATGATCTATGGCGTGCTGGTGTTGCTGTTCCGCAGCTTCTTCAAGCCCATCACCATCCTGTCGGCCTTGCCGCTGGCGATTGGCGGTGCCTTCTTGGGTCTGCTGTTCATGGGTCTCGCCATTAGCTTGCCGTCATTGATTGGCCTGTTGATGCTGCTCGGTCTTGCGGCCAAGAACTCGATCCTGTTGGTCGAATATGCCATCGAACAGGAACGGGCCGGGGCTAGCCAGCGTGACGCCTTGCTCGAGGCTTGCCGTGAACGGGCCCGTCCGATCATCATGACCACAGTCGCTATGGCCGTCGGCATGCTGCCCACTGCCTTGGCGCTGGGTAAGGGATCGGAGTTCCGTCAGCCGATGGCTGTGGCGGTTATCGGTGGCCTGATCACCTCAACGATCCTGTCGCTGGTGCTGGTGCCGGTGGTCTATGAAATGGTCGATGATTTCGAACTGTGGCTCAAGCCTAAGTTGGCCAAACTGATCACGCCTAAGGATGCCCCAGCGGGCGAAGCCTAGACGCGGCGTCCCAAACAAGACCCCCTTCGTCGCTTCGCGCCACTTCCCCCAAAGGGGGAAGATTTGCCGTCCTTAGATCTTCCCCCTCTGGGGGAAGTACCGGCGAAGCCGGGGTAGGGGGTCAGGTCTTGCTCCAACCCCTATCGATCGCCCAGACCGCAAAGGCATAGTCCAGCGCGATCTCTTTGAGGAAATCGAACCGGCCAGAGGCACCGCCGTGACCGGCCTCCATATTGATGCGCAAGAGCACCGGATTGCCGCTGGTCGTGGCGGGACGCAGCTTGGCGACCCATTTTTCGGGCTCCCAATAGGTCACGCGCGGATCGGACAGGCCGCCGGTGGCCAAGATCGCCGGATAGGGCTTGGCGGCGACATTGTCATAGGGGCTGTAGCTGGCGATGTAGTCATAGGCCGCCTGATCTTCGAGCGGATTACCCCATTCGGGCCATTCGGGCGGGGTCAGGGGCAAGGAGGTGTCGCTCATGGTGTTGAGCACATCCACGAACGGCACCGCCGCGATGATCCCGGCCCAGAGCTCGGGGCGCATATTGGCGATGGCCCCCATCAGCATGCCGCCCGCCGAACCGCCATAGGCGACGATGCGGCCCTTTTTGCCATAGCCATGGCCAGTCAGATGTTCGGCGCAGGCGATGAAGTCGGTGAAGGTGTTCTTCTTCTTGGCCGCGCGCCCGTCGAGGAACCAGCCCCAGCCCTTTTCCGAGCCGCCGCGGACATGGGCCGTGGCCCAGATCCAGCCGCGATCGACCAGCGACAGGTTGCGGATCGAGAAGTTCGGCTCCATCGGGATGCCATAGGAGCCATAGCCATAGAGCAGCAGCGGCGCGGACCCATCCAGCGGCGTGGACTTGCGCATCAGCACCGTCACCGGCACCTGGACCCCGTCGGGGGCCGTGGCATAGAGGCGGCGGGTGACATAGTCGGCGGGATTGTGGCCCGACGGAATCTCCTGGGTCTTGCGCAGGGTGCGGGTGCGCTTGGCCATGTCATAGTCAAACCACTGTTTGGGCGTGGTCGGGGACTCATAGACAAAGCGCACGGCGTCGGTGTCGTATTCATAGCCGCCCGATAGGCTCAGGGCGAAGGCCTCTTCGTCAAAG
>CALFYB010000330.1 GCA_937952995.1 uncultured Caulobacteraceae bacterium | reverse complement strand
GGTGAACCTTTCGGGCGGCTAATCGCAGCTCTTGGCCGACCGCTATCGATCCCGCCTCCTGCCGCGCAAGGCTGATCTCGACGCGTTGATCGCTAGGGGTCAGGGCCTCGATCTGGATCACCGGACCTTGCGCCGTCACCCGCTCCACCCGCGCTTGGAACCCGTCGGATGCCAAGACCAAATCATGGGGACGCACGAAGGCCGTCTTGGGCCCATCTGCGCAATCGACGGCAAGGCTAACCGAACCGCAGACAAAGCGTCCGCCGCTGACCGCGCCGTCAAACCGGTTGGTTTCACCAACAAAGCTGCAGACAAAGGCCGAGGCCGGTTGCTCATAGACCTCTTGCGGCGTGCCCACCTGCTCGATGATACCGTTGTTGAGGATCGCGACCCGGTCGGCCAGATCTAGGGCCTCCTCCTGATCGTGGGTGACAAAGATGGTGGTCACGCCGGTGGCGTTATGAATGCGCCGAAGCTCCTTGCGCAGGCTTTTACGCACCGTGGCGTCCAAGGCCCCGAACGGCTCGTCCAGCAACAGAACCTGCGGCGATACCGCCAAGGCCCGTGCGAGCGCGACGCGCTGGCGCTGGCCGCCGGACAGCTGGGCCGGATAGCGTGCGCCAAGGCCGCTGAGCTCGACCAAACCCAGCAATTCCTCGACCCGGCGGTTGATCTCGGCGCGCGCAGGCCGGTCTTTGGCCTTACGCACATCCAGACCAAAGGCGATGTTCTTGGCCACGGTCATGTGCCGGAACAGGGCATATTGCTGGAACACAAAGCCGACCTTGCGGGCGGCGGCGCTGGCGAAGGTCACATCTTGATCGTCAAAGGCCACCTGCCCGGCCTCTGGAAATTCCAGCCCGGCAATGATGCGCAGCAAGGTGGTCTTGCCCGAGCCAGACGGCCCCAAAAGCGCCAACAGCTCGCCCGGCTGGACCTCTAGGCTGACGCCGCGCAGCGCTGGATAGCGTGCGAACTGCTTTTCAACCGATCGGATGGAGATGGTCATGAGGTCGGTGGTCTCCGCAACCGCCCAAGGCTTCGTCCGGCTAGTGCCCGGCGCGACGAACCTGAGGCTGCAACATTTCCAAGAGGCCCTTGAGGACCAGAGTTAGGATGGACAACAGGCACAAAAGCGCAGCCACCGAAAAGGCACCGACGAAATCGTACTCATTGTAGAGAATTTCAACATGCAACGGCATGGTGTTGGTCAGGCCGCGAATATGGCCGGACACGACCGACACGGCACCAAACTCGCCCATAGCCCGAGCATTACACAGCAATACGCCATAGAGCAGGCCCCAGCGGATATTGGGCGTCGTCACCCGCCAAAGGGTGATCCAGCCGCCCGCGCCCATCGAGGCTGCCGCCTCTTCCTCGTCCACGCCCTGCTCTTGCATCAGCGGGATAAGCTCGCGCGCAACAAACGGGAAGGTCACGAACAGGGTGGCCAGCATGATCCCCGGCACGGCAAAGATGATCTTGATGTCATGATCGATCAGCCACGAGCCAAACCAGCCGTGTGAGCCAAAGATCAGCACATAGATCAGGCCCGCGACCACTGGCGACACCGAGAACGGCACGTCGATCAGGCTGATCAGCAGGCTCTTGCCCCAGAACTCATGCTTGGCCACAGCCCAGGCCGCCGCCACGCCAAAGACGATATTGAACGGAACCGCCACCGCCGCCGTCAGCAAGGTCAGCTTGATCGACGCTATGGCGTCCGGCGTGCTGATCGCGGCCAGCGCTGGACCCATCCCCTGCCGCAAGGCCTCAGCAAAGACCGAGACCAAAGGCAGGACCAGAACCAGACCCAAAAAGGCGGCTACCAGACTGAGGACCAGCACCTTGACCCATAGGGGGTCCTCTGTGGACGAGCGAGGGGTCATGCGGATCGCTTCCGGGCCCAGGCCTGAATGGCGTTGATGACGAGCAACATGGCAAAGGAGGCGGACAACATCACCACGGCGATGGTCGCTGCGGCCTGATAGTTGAACTGTTCCAACTGGATGACGATCAACAGGGGCGCGATCTCGGACTTGAACGGCATGTTTCCGGCAATGAAGATCACCGAGCCATATTCCCCGACCCCGCGCGCGAACGACAGGGCAAAGCCAGTCAGCCAAGCGGGCCCCAAGGCGGGCAGGATCACCCGGCCAATAATCGACAGCCGCCCCGCCCCGAGGCTGGCGGCCGCCTCCTCGACATCGGCCGACAGGTCGCGCAGCACCGGCTCAATCGAGCGCACCACAAACGGCAGGCCAATGAAGGTCAGCGCGATGACCACGCCCAGAGGGCTGTAGGCCGCTTTGATCCCCATCGCTTCCAGATACTGACCGACCCAGCCATTAGGTGCGTAAAGCGCCGCAAGCGCGATACCCGCCACCGCTGTGGGCAGGGCAAAGGGAAGATCGACCAGCGCATTGACGATGGACTTGCCGGGAAACTCATAACGCACCAAGGCCCAAGCCGTCAGAACCCCGAACACCGCATTGACCGCTGCCGCCACAAGAGCCGCGCCAAAGGACAGCCGGTAAGCCCCCAAGGCCCGAGGCGAAAAGCCTGCCTCTAGGAACCCGGAAAAACTCTGCCCCGACGCCTTCAAGATCACCGCCGACAGGGGGATCAGCACAATCAGCGACAACAGGCTGACCGTCAAACCCAAGGACAGCCCAAAGCCCGATATGGCCGACCGCCGCCGAAAGAGGGGCAGCGCCCCGCGCAGCCGTCGGTCTTGCCCAGAGGATGTGTGGGTCGTTGAAGACATGGGTCCGGGGTCTGGCCTAACACTGATCAAAACCTAGCCCCTCAGGGCCACCGTGCCTATAGGACCCCGACCGCCAGCGCAGCAATGACCAAAAACTAAGGGCGGCGTGAGAAAAACGGGAGCGACCGGGATTAGGTCAGTCCTGCTTGCGTGATGCTAGAAAATTGGTAGGCCGGGAGGGGATCGAACCCTCGACCATTCGATTAAAAGTCGAATGCTCTACCGCTGAGCTACCGGCCCGCCGTGCGGGTGACTCGGTCTAGCCGATGCCCCGTGAAGCGGCGCGGAACATAGGCGGAGCGGGCAATGGCCGCAAGCTAGAAGCGTGGGCTAGCATCTATTTGTTTTGCGCTTACATATGACCCATGGACCCATCATCGCGCCTCGCTGTGGTTTTTGCCCTGAGCCTTATGGCGGTAAACGCCTCGGCATCGGTCGCCGTCGCGCAAAGTCCGCCCTCTGACCCTGCAGCGCGGGCGGCACCTGCGGCCCCTGAGACCAAGCCTGCGGTGTCTGACCGGATGGGTCAGGCGGTCAAGGCCCCGCTCGAAGACTTGAACCTGACCAAGGATAAGATCCCCCTGATCCTCGAACAGGCCATGGCAGCCCCCTATCAGTGGCCCAGCGATAGCAGCTGTGCGGGCCTAGCCGCCGCCATTGCGCCCTTAACCCTGGCTCTCGGCCCCGATCTGGATGTACCGCCCAGCAAGTCCAATCCCAGCCTGTTGGAGCGCGGCTCGACCTTTGCGGGCGATACTGCCGTGAGCGCGGTGCGCGGGGCAGCAGAAAGCGTCATCCCCTTTCGCGGCTGGGTTCGAAAGCTCAGCGGCGCTGAGGCCTATGCCAAGACCGTAAGGGCCGCGATCACGGCTGGCGGCGTGCGGCGCGCCTATCTCAAGGGACTTGGTGAGGCCAAGGGCTGCGCGGCCCCTGCCGCTGCGCTACACGCCCCTCCCCCGCCCGTTCAGCCCTAGAGGTGTAGGGCCCGGCCATAGGCGTCCAGCACGCTCTCATGCATGGCTTCAGACATTGTGGGGTGCGGGAAGACGGTGGCCATCAGTTCGGCCTCGGTCGCTTCCAGCGTCATGGCGATGGCAAAGCCTTGGATCATCTCGGTCACTTCCGCGCCGATCAGATGAGCACCGAGCAGAGCGCCGGTCTTGGCATCGAACACGGTCTTGACGAAGCCCTCGGTCTCGCCCGCCGCGATGGCCTTGCCATTGACCCGGAAAGGAAAGCGTCCGACGCGGACCTCATGGCCTGCCGCTAAGGCCTGAGCCTCGGTCTGGCCGACCGACGCGACCTGCGGATTGGCATAGGTGCAGCCGGGAATGGGCGCGGTCAGGTTGGCAGGTTTTTGTCCGGCCAGATGCTCGACGCAGTGCACGCCTTCATGGCTGGCCTTGTGCGCTAGCCAAGGCGGACCGGCCACGTCGCCAATCGCATAGAGCCCCGCAACCGAGGTGGCCGAATGGGCGTCAGTGACCACATGACCGCGATCAACCTTCACGCCCAATGTTTCGAGCCCAAGATTTTCGACATTGCCGGTGATGCCGACCGCGACGATGGCGATGTCAGCCTCCAGCCGTTCAGCCTTGCCGCCAACTTCCAGATCGACGCTGACGCCCTTGGCGGTCTTGGCCAGCTTGACCACCTTGGCACCGACGCGGAACACGAGGCCCCTGCGCTCAAAGGCCTTTTTGGCTGCGACGCTGACCTCTTCATCCTCGACCGGCAAGATACGGTCCAGCGCCTCGATCACCGTGACCTCAGAGCCGAGCGAGCGATAGAAGCTGGCAAATTCAATGCCGATGGCCCCAGACCCGATGACCAGCAGCCGCTTTGGCGCGACCTTGGGCACCATGGCCTCGCGGTAGGACCAGATCCGCTCGCCATCGGGCACCAGACCGGCAGCCTCAATGACGCGGGCGCGGGCACCGGTGGCGAGGATCACATGTTTGGCCTGAACCGTGCGGCTACCGCCTGCCTTGAGGGCAACAACGATCTTGGGGGCTGGCGTGCTCTTCTCCAGCTTAGCGGTGCCCTCGATAACCTCGATCTTGTGCTTCTTCATCAAGAAGGCGACGCCGGCTGAGAGCTGTTTGGACACCCCACGCGAGCGCTCAATGACCTTGGTGAAGTCATAGGACCGGCCCGTCACCGACAGGCCATAGGACTCCAGATGACCGAGCGTCTCATAGAGGTCGCCTGACTTGAGCAGGGCCTTGGTCGGGATACAGCCCCAGTTCAGACAGACGCCGCCCAGCGCTTCACGCTCGACAATGGCCACCTTCATGCCGAGCTGGCTGGCGCGAATGGCCGCGACATAACCGCCGGGACCGGCACCGATGACGACGAGATCGAAATCCATAGCCACGCCCCTTAAACCAGCATCATCAGAGGATCTTCGATCAACCGCTTGAATTCATTAAGCCACTGCGCGCCGATGGTCCCGTTCAGGACCCTGTGGTCGCAGGTCA
>CALFYB010000329.1 GCA_937952995.1 uncultured Caulobacteraceae bacterium | reverse complement strand
CCAGAGGCTGGCTACACTGACAAAAATTGTGTTGGCCTCGTCCGCAATCAGACTGCGCACCTCTGAGGTCAGTCGAGGACTATCGACGATCGCCCAAAGCGCGACATGCGTATCGAGGAGCACCCTCACCCTTCACCCCGAAACAGGGCCGCGACCGCGCCATCCAAGTGATCAATGTCATCGGGAATGACGATCTGGCCCTTGGCAATCCCCAAGCGCGGACCTTGGCCCTTGTCCTGGCGAAGGGGCACCAACCGGGCCGCAGGACGGCCATTACGCGCGAGGATGATTTCCTGCTCCTGACCGGACTCGATCGTGTCGACGAGCCGCGACAGGTTCGATTTGGCGTCGAACATATTGACGTAGGACATGCCCCATCTCCCTAGCTAGAGTTAGCTAAGATAGACCTCCGCTGGTCAACGATCAAGCCCTGCCTTCGCCGCCTTCAAGAACACGCTCGGCAAGGCTCCAAGCCCAGTCAGTGGTGTCCAGATCGCGTCTGGCAGATCACCCTGCGCGCGCCAGACCGTCAGGGTCAGGGAAAAGTGGGTGAAGACGTGCTCGATGCTGCCAGCCGACTGCCACGCCGCAGCAAGGGGTGGGTCGACCTCGTGATCGGCAAAGGGCGTGCTGCGCCATTCGGTGCTGGGCAGGGCTAACATTCCGCCCAAAAGGCCTCGGTCGGGCCTGCGGATTAAAGCCACCTCTGCGCCCCGCTGGACCAAGAAGGCCACGCCGTAACGATGGGGCTTAGCGGCCTTCTTCAATTTGCGCGGATAGGTCTGGGGGTCACCGGCTTGATAGGCCAAACAGTGGGTCTTGAGCGGGCAGACCTCACAGAGCGGCGATTTGGGCCGACAGATCGTAGCACCGAGGTCCATCAGGGCCTGCGCCCAATCCCCCGGCCGATGGTCCCGCACCAAGGCTGCCGCGACGCGCTTCAGTTCCAGCTTACTGTCTGGCAGTGGCGCATCCACCGCATAGAGACGGCTCATCACCCGCTCGACATTGCCATCCACGACGTTGGCCGCCTGATCAAAGGCGATCGCCGCAACCGCCGCAGCCGTATAGGCCCCGATGCCGGGCAGGCCGAGCAGTCCCGCCTCAGTCGAAGGGAAAACACCCCCATGCTGGCTGGCCACGGCCCGCGCACAGGCCAAAAGATTGCGCGCCCGCGCATAATAGCCAAGCCCAGCCCAAGCAGCCATCACCTCCCCATCGACCTCCGCGGCCAAGGCCTCGACCGTCGGCCAGCGCTGGGTGAAGCTGAGGAAATAGGGCGTGGCGTGGGGCACGGTGGTCTGTTGCAGCATCACCTCTGACAGCCAAACCCGATAGGGATCCGCCCGCACGCCTTGCGCCCCATCCATCGGGCCCACCCGCCAAGGCAAGCTGCGCCCATGAGCATCATACCAGCCCAGCAGGGCGGAGCGGATCAGGTCAGGGTTCTGAATCATGGGCAGCAAGATAGCCCGCGCCCCTAACCGTCCAAACTCTTTTGCCACCTTCGCCGCAAAGGCCTAGTCTAGGCGGATGAAAAGGTCCCTGCCCTCTGCCGACGAAGCCGTGCGTATTCTGGCGCGCAAGCGGACCCGTGCGACCTTGCGATCCGCTCCGCCCGCAGGCAAGGCCTTGGCAGGCCTGATCAAGGCGCTGGATGCCAAGTTCGGCCAGGGACCGGGTGCACTTCAAGCGCGCTGGAAGGAGATCGTTGGCGAGACGCTGGCCGCTCGAACTGAACCGGTCAAGCTGAGCAAGCCTCGGCCCACCGCCAGCGGAACCTCGGTTGCCGTGCTGGAGTTGCGCGTGGATGGTCCAGCCGCCGCGCTGGTACAGCATCAGGCCCCCGAAATCCTATCGCGAGTGAACCTCTTTTTGGGCGCTGGCTCGGTCGGCAAGCTGCGGATCGTTCAAGGGCCGGTTAAGGCCCGGATCGCCGCGCCCGCCAAGGCCGAAGCCGCCGTCAAGGCGAGACGTCGCAAAGCGCCGCTAGACGCCGCCCAAGAGGCTGAGTTGGAAGAGGGGCTCTCTAAGGCCCCGGATAGCCCCCTGAAAGACGCGCTCACCAAGCTTGGCCGCGAAGTTCTACGCAATGGGGACCGCGCTGAGCGTTGACAAAGGCGCGCCGCTGAGGCCTGAGTGCCGTCAATCGCGGCCTAGAGCCCTGCCTTTTGTTAGCGATTACAAAGCTATTTGAACGCCTAGAGGACCTGCCGTGCGCCAATTCAAAGCCCTGTTTCTCGTCATGATCACCAGCCTGCTGATGGTCGGCTATGGTCAAAGCGCTCATAGTGCTGTGGTCAATGGTGACGACATGGTCATGGGCAACCCCAAGGCCAAGATCACCGTCGTTGAATATGCCTCGGCAAGCTGCCCGCACTGCGCTGTCTTTGCGATCAACGTGTTCCCTGCGTTCAAGGCGAAATATATCGATACGGGTCAGGTCAAATATGTGTTCCGGGAAGTCCTGACCGAACCGGTGCAACTGGCCGCCGCCGGGTTCATCTTGGCGCGCTGCACGGGAAAGCAAAACTATTTCAAGACCCTAGACGGCGTATTCCATGCTCAACAAGAGGTTTATGAAACCAAGAGCCTGCGCGATCCGCTGCTCAAGGTCGCTAAATCCGCAGGCTTGACCGAGGACCAGTTCATGGCCTGCCTGACCGATAAGACCGCGCTCGACAATCTCAACGCCCGCGTCGAGCGGATTGCCAAGGCTGGTGATTTTGACAGCACCCCGACCTTCTTCATCAATGGTCAGAAGCTGATTGGGGAGCACAGCCTCGCCGACCTCGATGCGGCCATCGCTGCGGCCAAGAAACCAGCCAAAGCCAAGAAGTAACGCCCGAACCCAAGCGCCCCTACGCACGCGTTCAAGTCCCTATGGGCCATGCAAAGGGAATCGCGCTTTAATGTCACGTTTTTTACAAAGGAACCCGCCGATGCGCGCCTTTAACCGCCTTATGATCGTGATGCTTTCCGGCCTAAGCCTAGCCGCCTGCGGCCAAGGCAAGGGTGGCTCAGTCACCGATGACGAGATGACCATGGGCAAGGCCGATGCAAAGGTCACTGTGATCGAATATGCCTCAGCCAGCTGCTCGCACTGCGCGGCCTTCAATGCTGAGGTCTTCCCCGCCTTCAAAGCCAAATATATCGACAGCGGTAAGGTGAAGTACGTGTTCCGCGAGTTCATCACGCCGCCTGCCGAATTGGCCGCCGCTGGGTTCCTGACCGCACGCTGCGCTGGCAAGGATAAGTATTTCAGCGTTCTGGACGGGGTGTTCCGCAGCCAAGAGGAAATCTTCCGTACCGGCGACATGCGTTCGCCCCTCGTGCGGGTGGCCAAGTCTGCCGGTATGACCGAAGAGCAGTTCATGACCTGCGTTTCCGACGAAAAGGCCTTGAAGGCGCTTGCGGCACGGGTCGAGAAGTACGGCAAGCTGGACAATATCACCGGCACCCCGACCTTCATCGTCAATGGCAAGAAGCTCGACGGCGAACAGAACTTGGCAGCCTTTGACACTGCCATCGCTGCGGCCGAAGCGGCTGCAAAATAGGCCTCAAGACCTAGCCCGTGCAGTTTCAGAGGCTACGCCTTTCGGGCTTTAAGTCCTTTGTCGAACCGACCGAGTTTCGGATCGAGCCCGGACTCACGGGTGTCGTCGGCCCCAATGGCTGCGGCAAGTCCAATCTGCTGGAAGCCCTGCGCTGGGTCATGGGGGCCAATTCGGCCAAGGCCATGCGCGCGGGCGGCATGGATGAGGTGATCTTTGCCGGGGCCGGGACGCGGGTCCCGCGCAACCATGCCGAAGTCACCTTGACCATCGACAATAGTGATCGCACCGCACCGGCACAGTTCAATGACCATCAGACCATCGAGGTTGTCCGCCGCATCGACCGGGGCGCGGGCTCGACCTACAAGGTCAATAGCCGTGAAGTCCGCGCGCGTGACGTCCAGCTTCTGTTCGCCGATGCTTCGACGGGTGCCAATTCCCCGGCCCTGGTCCGGCAAGGCCAGATCTCCGAGCTGATTGCCGCCAAGCCGCAGAACCGTCGCCGCATCTTGGAAGAGGCCGCCGGTGTTTCGGGCCTCCATACCCGCCGTCATGAGGCTGAACTGCGTCTGAGGGCGGCTGAGACCAACCTGTCGCGCCTCGATGATGTGACCAATGAGCTGGAAACCGCCCTCAACCGCCTCAAGCGCGAGGCCCGGCAGGCCGAGAAATATAAGCGCCTGTCCGGTGAGATCCGCGCCCTGCAAGGTGCCGTGCTGTTCTCGCGCTGGACCGAAGCGCGGGACGTGCTGGTGCGGGTCGATGGCGAAAGCCAAGAGGCTGGACGCACCGTCGAGATCACCACCCGCGAGGCCTCGGTTGCTGCTGCCCAAGCCCTGACGGCGGAACAGGCCATCGCCCCCTTGCGCGAAGAAGAACAGGTCGCCGCTGCGGTCCTGCACCGCCTCGCCATTGAAAAGGACCGGGCCGAGCGCGATGCCGCCCAAGCCGCAGAGGCTGTGCGCCGCCTGAGCGATGACCTTCGCCGCCTCGACGAGGACCGCGCCCGCGAGGTTCAGATCGTCGACGACGCCAAGGCTGCCCTGAGCCGGATAGAGCTGGAACGAAGCGACCTCGCCGCCCGCATCGCCGCTGCGCCCGAACGGATGCCGCAACTTCAGGCCGCCGCCGATGCCGCAGAGCGGGCCCGCGCCGCCGCCGAAACCGAGGTTGAACAGCTTGCCGCCCGCGCCGCCGGTGAACAAGCCGCCCGCCGCGCTGCCACAGCAAGGGCCGAAGAGGCCCGCACCCGCCTTGCCCGCGCGGATCGTGCGCTGGAAACCGCCAAGGCTGACCGCGCCAATCTGGGACCCGACACCGCACCCGAAGCCGAAGCCGCCAAGGCGCGGTTTGATGCTGCGCTTGAGACCCTCCGCCTCGCTCGCGCCGCCGTCGAGGCCGCTGAAACCGAACGGACCGAGGCCGCGACCGCAGAGGCCGCAACCCGTGAAGCGGCCCGCAAGCTCGAAGATCAACTGGGCCGCCTCAAGACCGAAGCTAGGGGCCTGACCCAACTGACGGCCCAGCCCCGCAAGGGTGGCTTTGCCCCCGCGCTGGACGATGTGTCGCCCGACCGGGGATATGAGGCCGCCTTGGCCGCCGCCCTTGGCGATGATCTTGATGCCTCGCTCGACCGCAAGGCCCCGTCCTTTTGGGGCGGGCGCGATACGGACGGTCCGACCTGGCCGCAAGG
>CALFYB010000328.1 GCA_937952995.1 uncultured Caulobacteraceae bacterium | reverse complement strand
AGTCAATATTCCGGTCATCGCCTCAGGTGGCTTTGCCTCGGTCGATGATATTACCCGCCTTCAGGCCCGTCCAGGCGTGGCGATCGCCGGAGCCGTTCTTGGCCGAGCCCTCTATAATGGTGCCATTGTTCCATCAGAGGTGCTCGCCGCCGCACAAAAGCGCCGCGCGGCCTAAGGACAGAATATGCTCAAGGTCCGCGTCATTCCCTGTCTCGACGTTAAGGACGGCCGCGTGGTCAAGGGCGTCAATTTCTTGGCCCTGCGCGACGCCGGTGATCCGGTTGAGCAGGCCAGGGCCTACGACGCCGCCGGAGCCGATGAGCTGATGTTCCTCGACATCACGGCAAGCCATGAGGGCCGGGGCGCGATCTTGGATGTCGTATCGCGCACGGCTGAGGTCTGTTTCATGCCGGTTTCGGTCGGCGGCGGCATTCGTGCTGTCGAAGATGCGAGGCGTTTACTGCGCGCCGGGGCCGACAAGATCTCGATCAATACGTCAGCGGTTGAAAACCCAGCGCTCCTATCCGATGCCGCCGACGCCTTTGGCTCGCAATGCGTGGTCGTGGCCATCGATGCCAAGGCGAGGGCTGACGGGTCGGGCTGGGAAGTCTTCACCTATGGCGGTCGCAAGGCCACGGGTTTGGATGTGGTCGACTATGCCGTTTCAGCGGTAAAGCGCGGGGCCGGCGAGATCCTCTTGACCTCCATGGACCGGGACGGGGCCAAAAACGGCTATGATACAGCCTTGCTGCGGGCCGTTACCGGCGCGGTCAATGTACCGGTCATCGCCAGCGGCGGGGCCGGGTCTTGCGCCGACTTGGTTGCCGGTGTTCGCGATGGTGGGGCAGACGCCGTTCTGGCCGCCTCGATCTTTCACTTCGGCGAGGTCAGTATTGGCGAAGCCAAGGCGGCGATGCGGGCGGCGGGCCTTCCCGTCCGGCCCATCTAGGCGCAAAGGAACAGGTCCATGTCCGACAGCACAAGATTTGCCATCGCCCTTGGCCGCTTAAGCGCCACCATTGCGACGCGTCAAGGCGATGATCCAAGCCTGTCCTACACCGCCAAACTGCTGTCGCAGGGCGCGGTGAAGGCGGCGCAAAAGCTCGGCGAAGAGGCTATTGAGACCGCGCTCGCTGCCGCGCTCAAGGATGCTGACGGCGTTGCAAGTGAGAGCGCGGATCTGATCTATCACTGGCTGGTCCTGCTTCAGGCCGCCGGTGTGCCCTTGGATGCTGTGGCCGCCAAGCTTGAGGCCCGTGAGGGTCAGTCCGGCCTTGCCGAAAAGGCGTCACGCAAGTCCTAAGCCTTCTTTTTGAGCGCCACATAGAGCGCGCCTTCGCCGCCATGGCGTCGATGGGCCTCAGATACCCCCGCCACCACCGTGCGCAATCCCGGCGAGGCCAGCCATTCCGGCGCTCGGCGGCGCAAGATGCCGTCGCCTAAGAACCCCTTGCCGGTAATGACCAAAACGGCCCGAGAGCCCTCGTCCTGCGCCCTCAGCAAAAAAGCCACCAGAATGGACCGGGCCCGATCCTGATCAAGCCCATGAAGATCTAGCCGAGCCAAGATGGGGTCGCGTTCGCGCGACAGACGCTGTTTACGGCGTGGCTCGATTTCCGGGGCGGCTGTGGGCTCAGCCTTAAAGACCGCGCCTTTTGCCGGTTTAGGGGCCGGGCCCTTGACCTTGGGCGTTAACCTCATGGGCGTTAGGGGTTCGTGCGGTTTGTGACCGGGATTGAGCGGCGCGGGGTCAGGCTCGTGGGCCAGCTTAGGCGGCGTGCGTCCGGGCCTTGCGCGCACCGTCGATAGGACTGCGGCCCATATTTTCAGTTCATCTTGGCTAAGGGGTCGGCGCACGAACTATTGTGCCGCTGGGGTTCGGGGACGCAGGCGATAGAGCACCAGATTGTGCCTAATCCGGCCTGCCTCCAATCCCGGCCCGTCGCCGCGCCCCAGATAGAGATCGGCGCGCACTTCGCCCTTAATCGCGCCGCCCGTATCAAGTGCCGAAACCATGCGCTGATAGAGCGGAAAAGACCCTGTTAAGACCGGCGCGCCCGCATCAATCCACAAAAGATCACCGTAGCGATGCTGCGTTGGGTCAATCGCTACGGCTCGGCCCGCGATCAAAGCAATGCCCGCAGCACCCACCGGTTCGGTTCCATCGTCTGTGCCCAGTGAAAAATAGACATAGCGCGGATTGGTCTGCATGACCTGATCCGCCTTAGCGCCCCGATTTGCGGCGAGCCATTGGCGAATAGCATCAGCCGACGTGCCATTGTCCGGAAGCAGGCCCTGTTCGCGTAGGGTTTTGGCGATGCCAATAAAGGGCCTGCCATTGGAGGCCTCATAGATCAAACGATAGCGCTGACCATCGGGTAGGGTGGCAGAGCCAGACCCTTGGATTTGTAAAAAGAACAGGTCCTCCGGACGCATCCAAAGCAGCGGTTTGCCAAGGCCGGATCGTTCGATCTCTGATCGGTCCGGATAGGGCTCAAAGCGGCCCTCATAAACTCGGCCAACCTGACGTCTTGCACCGAGATCCTCATCAAGGCCGGCCAGATCAAGAATGAGCAGGTCATCGGGCCGAGCGCGCAAGGGGGCAGAAAATTCAGCATCGGCGGTTTGGCGCGCTTGATATTCCGGCGAATAGTAGCCCGTGAGAAGGCCCGTGCCCTTGATAGGCTCAATCCGAAAGTTGGCTTCGAAAAAGGCCCGAACGGTCCGGGCGTCAGAACCGTTCAGACCCTGCGCCCGTGCGCAAAGTGCCCTCAGGTCCGCGTCTTTTGTCACCTTGCAGGTGACCATCAGGGCGCTCAGCGCGGCGACCGGATCCTCGGCTTTCCAGCCAGGCAGTTGATCGAGCCGGTCGAGACGAACCTCCGCCGGAACCGTCGCGGGATCGACCGTTGGGGCCACGGGGGTTGGTGCGGTGTCCTGTAATACAATGTTGGGCGGTAGCGGCGGCGGCGGGCTATCGACGACCGTCTTGGTCGGAGCTGTTGGCGACGCTGCGGGCTTTAAGGGCTGGGTGTCTACCGGACCCGCAGGCAAGGCGGCGCAAGCGGTCAGCGCCGCCGCACTAGCCATAACCGCCAGTCGACGAACAAGGGTCGCAATCGGTTTCAACCCGCCCAACTCGGCCTAGGCTTCAGCGGCGTCGACACGCACCAAGGTCCAGTTAGGGTCTGGGCTGGTCAACATCCGGGTAAAGGTCCAGACCTCGGCGGTGCGACGATCATCGACGGCCTCGCCCTCTGGTCCTTTGGTTCGGCTACGAAACTCGGCCAAGAACCGAACCTTTGCACTGACAAGGTTGCCGGTCAGATCGATAGATTCCAGATCGGCCCGCGGTGCTTGGATGAATTCGACCACTTCAGTACGGCCTTCAGTTGCACGCTGATCAATAACCGCGACAAATCCGGCCAAAACATTGGGAGCCAAAAGACGCTCTAGGGCAGCGCTATCGCCCGCAGCAAAGGCCTTAACGATGGTTTCATAAGCCATTTTCGCGCCATTGAGAAAATGGGCGACGTTAAAGCTGGGATCGCGTGAGCGCACAGCGGCCAAACCCGACAGGGGGGTATCATCGACCACCTCAACGGGCTCTGGTCCGTCAAGCGCGATGGGGCCTGAGCGGGTCATGGGTTTTTCGTCTTCAGGCTGGCGGCCAACCCGGCGGCCCAAAACCGCATAGAGCTGATAGAGGACGACACCGGCCAGAACAGCTGAAATTAAAAGTTCTAGGGCTTGCACGGTTCACAACCTGATTAATCGACGACCCAAAGTTGGCCAAGATAGGAGATCAGCCCGCCAAGGTCTGCGCCTGACGACTATATAGGGATTTCATTGCCACAAGTCAGGGGGGCCGTCATTAGCTAGCAGGAGGCTTGCCGCCTTAACATTGCGCAAGTTCGCCTCCCGTGTTAGCTGCGCGACTTCAAAACATCAGATTTGGCCGATCTGCTGGATAGGGCCAAGCCTCACACGGTGAACCATTTCACCCAAGACGGGACGAGCACATGACCGATACTGAAGCTGGCGCATCCATGACCGCTCCTGAGGGCCAGCCCTTGCCGAACGGCGCTGATACCGGTCCCGGTATCCGAATTTTGGCGCAGTTCATTCGTGACCTGTCTTTCGAAAATCCCCGCGCGCCGGAATCCATGCGCGCCGGTGCCCCTCAGCCCCAGATCGAGCTTGGCGTCGAAATGAACGCTCGCGGTCGCGAGGACGGCCTGTTTGAGGTGGATCTGAAGCTGTCGGCTACGGCTCAGCGTGAAAATGAGGCCGTTTTCCATATTGAGCTGCTTTACGGCGGCCTGTTCCAAATTCAGGGCGTGCCTGAGGCGGACCTCGAGCCTGTCCTGCTGATCGAGTGCCCGCGCTTCATGTTCCCCTTCGCGCGCCGGATTATCGCAGACCTGTCCAGTGAAGGCGGCTTCCCGCCCCTGATGCTGGATCCCATTGATTTTGCCGGCATCTATGCGGCGCGTCAGGCTCAGGCCGCCGCTTCTGGTACGCCCGCCGGTGACTTCACCATCTCGATCTAAGGTTTGAGGCTGGCGGGACTTAGCTTTCGCCAGCCAACATCCCAGTCTTGTACCAGATGGCCTTTTCTTTCAGGGCCTTAGATACGAATTTGGCATGCGCCTCGCGCTCCGCCTCTGTTGAGCGCGTGCCAAGCGGCTTCGGTCGCGCGCCATAGGCGACCGGCCCAGCCGATTGAACGGTTTGGATGCCGCCCTTAGGCTCAATGGTAAAATCTAAGCCCCGCTCCTTACCGCCCTGCAGTTCAAGATAAACGGCCGCTAACAGCTGTGAGTCGATCAGAGCGCCGTGCTTGTCCCGCGATTCCAACGAAATCTTGTAGCGTTTGCAAAGAGCGTCGAGGGAATTGTACATCCCCGGAAAGCGCTTCTGCGCCATCGGCAAGGTATCAATCCAGCGGTCCTCAGGAATGGGCGCGCGTCCGGCCCGCTCTAGCTCCGCATTGATGAACCCCCGGTCAAAGGGGGCATTATGGGCGATGAGTTTGGCGTCCCCGATGAAATCAAGAAATTCGTCACTGACCTCTGGGGCATCAAAGGTGGGCTTACCCACCAAGAAGGCATTTGAAATCCCGTGCACGCGCTCAGCATCCGGGTCAATCGCACGCTGAGGGTCGATAAAGCGATGAAAGGTTCGGCCTGTTGGCAACAGGTCGTTCAGCTCAACACAGCCAAGTTCGACCAGTCGGTGACCCTGTTTGTGCTCTAGGCCGGTGGTTTCAGTATCGAGGACAATTTCGCGCGCCATTGCCAATCCTTGCGGATGTTCGCGGCTCTGATCAAGGGGCCAAAAGTTTGGCGATGGCCGCGCGGACCTGTTCACGCGCACTATCGAGGCCCTGAGAGGTATCGATAACGATGTCTGCTCGGGCCCGTTTTTCAGCATCAGGCATTTGCCGCGCCAAGATGGCGTCGAGTTTTTCAGCCGTCATGTCTGGCCGGGCCATCACCCGCTCGCGCTGGACCTCTTCGGGCGCGGAGACCACAATCACCGCCGCCACGTTCCGCTCGCCGCCGGTCTCAAACAGGAGCGGAATATCGAGGATCACGAGGGGAGCATTGGCTTCCGCGGCGGCTTGAAAAAAGACCTTACGGCTTTCTCCAACGAGCGGATGGACAATTGCCTCTAACTTTTTAAGAGCTTCCGGCTTTCCAACCACGTAAGCGCTAAGCTTGGCACGGTCGATGGCGCCGTCAACGACCACACCTGGAAAGGCCGCCTCTACGGGAGCAACGGCAGCGCCGCCCTTGGCATAGAGCGCGTGGACCGCAGCGTCGGCATCATAGACCGGGACACCTTCGGCTTGAAACATGGCCGATGTGGTTGACTTGCCCATACCAATCGATCCGGTGAGGCCAACAATGATCATCTCATAGCTCCTTAGACGGCGGTCAGTTGGGCAAGTGCGAGGGCGCGAACATCAACCGATAGGGGCGGCGGCGCGCCATAGAAGGCTTCAAACGACGGCCGGGCCTGACCAATCAGCATGTCTAGTCCATCAACCGTTTGATGACCGCGCGATCTGGCCTGGGCCAGGAATTCGGTTTCTAGGGGCTTATAGACCATGTCCATAAAGACCGCGCCTTCAGATACAGATTGCCACGGAACCGACGGCCCCTCGCCGCCGCCAAGACCCAGCGAGGTTGCGTTGATGATTGCGCCAGCGCCCTCAAAAGCGGCTTGAGCTTGAGCCGGGTCAAAGGCTTGAACCTTTGGGCCGAGAGCTGAAGCGATTGATAGGGCCCTATCCAGCGTACGGTTGACCATGTGGACGCGGGGCACACCTGCGAGGATCAAGGCGGCCGCAGCCCCCCGCGCCGCGCCTCCAGCGCCCAAAATTACCACCGGCGTTGTTGTCAGTTTGAGAGATGGCGCTTGCCGGGCAAAGGCATAGAGCAGCCCCTCGCCATCGGTATTATCAACCCGAACCGTTCCATCTTCATCAAACAGGACAAGGTTCGCCGCTCCGGATAGTCGGGCAATGTCGCTGATCTGATCACCTGGGCCCCGAGCAAGGGATAGGGCCTGCTCCTTGAAGGGCAAGGTGACATTAAGGCCCCGGATGGCCCCGCCGCGCATACCACCCGCAAACTCGAAAAACCGATCCTGTGGCGGTGAGAAGGCGACATAGACGCCATCTGTACCGCTGGCCTGGAGCCAGTGGTTGTGGACCATCGGGCTTAGCGAATGACGAACCGGCCAGCCCACAACACCAGCAACGCGGGTTTGCCCTGAGATCATTCGTCCAAAATCCCGTACTGTCTTAGCTGCGCCAATAGGCCTGACAGTGGTAGCCCAAGGATGGTGAAATAGTCACCGTCGATCTGCTCAAATAGCTGTACCCCCAACGATTCCAGTTGATAGCCGCCAACGCAGGACAGAATGGAGGACCCTTGCCGTTCCAAATAGGTCGTCAAAAACCGATCGGAAAAGTTCCTCATGGTCAGGCTTGCGGTCACTACCTCTTGCCAAACCGGCTCACCGTCTAGGGCAAGAACGGTGGCGGAATGAAGGTGATGCCTCTTGCCCCTCAATAGACGAAGGCTGGCTTCGGCATCGGCCATGGTCGCGGCCTTATTGAACAGCGCGCCATTAAGGTCGAGCGTTTGATCGGCTCCGATAACCAGCCCAGGAGACTGTTTTGATCGCGCAACGGCCTTTGCCAGCGCTAAAGCCTGAGCGATGGCTTTTGGCGTCTGACCCTTAGCCAATAGGTCGTCTTTTAAGGTCTCTTCATCGACGTCGGCGGGCATGACCTCGAAGGGCACGCCTGCGCCGGCCAAGATTTGCCGCCGCGCTATAGAACCAGACGCTAAGATCAGGGTTGGTACGTCACTTGCGGCCAGACTCATGCTGGCGTCTCGGCAGCACCCTTAGCGGCAGAGAGAAGGTTCATTACCGCTGCCGCTGTTTCTTCAACCGAGCGCCGGGTTACATCGATCACCGGCCAGCCATGTTTTTCAAACATCCGGCGGGCGCGAACGATCTCGTCACGCACAGATTCTGTATCGACATAGGTGCTTTCCCGGTCCTCCTTTAGGCTCAAGAGGCGGTTGCGGCGGATCTGGATCAATCGGTCTGGGGATACGGTCAAACCTACGACCATCGCGCGTTTCAAATTGAACAGTTGCGGCGGCGGCTCCGAGCCGGGGACCAAAGGCACATTGGCCGCCCTGATGCCGCGATGGGCGAGATAGATTGAGGTCGGTGTCTTTGACGTTCGGCTGACGCCAACCAAAACGACGTCAGCGGACTCGAGGTGCTGTGTGCCTTGACCATCATCATGGCCAATCGCGTAGTTGAGGGCCTCAATGCGGTTGAAATAGTCATGGTCGAGCGTGTGCTGCGCCCCGACACGGGTCGACAAGGAAGCGCCCAGATAACGGGCTAGAGATGATACCAAAGGATCGAGCGCCGCGATGCAGCCCATATCGATATCTCGGCAGCCTTCTTCCAGCGCCACGCGCAGGTCTTTATCGACGATGGTGTGGATGACGATCCCTGGCGAGGCCTCGATCTCTTTCAAGACCCGCTCTAACTGGCGCGGGGACCGAACAAGTGCGTAGACGTGCTCAATTGGCAGAACATCATCAAACCGGGCGCAAACCGCCTTAGCCATGGCATTAAGCGTCTCGCCGGTGGAGTCCGACACGAGGTGAACATGAAAATAGGTGGCGATGCGCGGGGTATGGCTCATGGCTCTAGTCATGCCCTCAAGGTCTTGGTTCGGCAAGCATTGTGGTTTTGGAAAATGATCTGTGGAGAAAAGGTTAACGAGATCTTAATGACAAGGGTCAATGCGGTGGCGGATTTGGGGGCTATTTTGAGTGCTCGCGGCGCGCCAATCGATCGTGGGAAAACGGCTACATTTTGCCACGTCTTTTCCCCGGCCTTGGGTGGTTGACGCTTAGCCGATCACGCGGTTGAGATTTTATGGTTAACAAATTTTAACGACTCACGGCCTCGGCGACCATGTCGTTAAGGATTTGTTAATCTCTTCAAGCAGATTCAAACAATCCCCGGTTTTCACAGGTCCTTATCCGACCCCCTAGGGAACTGGGGATAAGGGCTGAAACCTAGGTGGGTCGCTTTTGGATTTCCCAGCTACCAATCGATCTGTCCCGGGTCTTCTCTGCCCCAACCTTCATCCCAAATATTTTTATTCTTCTCTTAATAAGAATAGGAAGAGGCCTTCGAGGGGGTGTGGGCTTGAGTATGGTCAGGGAAATGGCTTTAAGAGAGCCATGAACCAGACCCCGACCCCGACAGCGACACAGAGCGGCTCCGCCGTTTCATCGACACCAGCCTTGCTTAAGGTTCTTGGTGGTCAAAGCTTGGCTAAACCTCCGATCTGGTTCATGCGCCAAGCGGGACGATATTTGCCGGAATATCGAGCTTTGCGCGCGACGGCACCGGATTTCATCTCGTTCTGTCTGGACCCTGAAAAGGCCGCTGAAGCCACCTTGCAGCCCATGCGTCGCTTTCCCTTCAGTGCGGCGATTGTTTTTGCCGACATCCTGCTGATTCCCGGTGCCTTGGGACAGGATGTTCGGTTTGAGGTCGGGGAGGGTCCGAAACTCGGAACCTTGCCGTCACTCGATAGTATGCGCGACCAGATCGAGGCCTCTACCGGTAGACTATCGGCGGTCGGTGAGACCTTGAGCCGGGTTCGTGCTGCCTTGGAGCCTGAACGGGCCCTGATCGGCTTTGCTGGCGCGCCTTGGACGGTAGCGACCTATATGATCGAGGGAGGCTCCAGCGACCGTACCGGTGCGCGGACCTATGCCTATACCCATCCAGAGGCGCTCGATGGCCTTTTGGACATATTGGTTGAGGCCACAGCCCTCTATCTAATCATGCAGGCCAAGGCGGGTGCCCAGGTTCTAAAGTTGTTTGAGTCTTGGGCTGAAAATCTACCTGAGGACCT
>CALFYB010000327.1 GCA_937952995.1 uncultured Caulobacteraceae bacterium | reverse complement strand
CCTCGCCTATAATGGCCCGTTCAGGCGGCGGCTTGACGTTAACCCAAGGACGGGTGTCGTCCACCTATAGCGCCGCTAGAGGGCAGATTTAGCGACGCGCTCGGCAAGATCGGCATAGACCTCACCCGGCCAGCGCTTGTGGACCCAGAACCATTCCTCTGGGCGCTCACAAATACGATCTTCCATGAAGCGATTGATCAAGTGGACACCGGCTTCGATGTCGGCTGTGCGGTCACCGGTTCGCGGCACGATGATGGGCTCATGCACCACCACCTTGAACCGCGCCCCCTTGGTCCGCTGGACAGACATAGGCTGAAGCACCGTTCCAAACCTTAGGGCCAACCGAGTCGGTCCGGGTGCCGTGTGGGCCATGTGCCCAAAAAAGGGTGCTGCAACGCCGCCATTGAACTTCTGATCATTCATCAGGGCCACGGACTCGCCGCGCCCCATGGCCTCGAGCAGTTCGCGCGCACCATCCCCACCCTTCGGCGCAAAGAGCCTCACGCCGTAACGAAAGCGGCTCTTTTTGATCCGGTCGTCGACATAGGGATTGTTCGCCGCGCGGTAGGTCATCTGGCAGGTCACGCCCGAATCAACGATCGCGGCGGGCATGACTTCCCAGTTGGACAGATGGCCTGAGATGAAAACCACAGGCAGGCGCTCAGCGGCGATCTGATGCAGGCGCTCGACATTGACCACCTCAACCCGGCCCGTGGACGGCAAGATACGGTCCATCAGCGAGAATTCAGCGAAGGTGCGGCCAAAACCATCCCACTGCGCGACAAGTATCCGCTTTCGCTCCGCCTCGGGCATGTCCGGAAAGGCCAGTTGCAGATTGCGGTCGGCGACCTTGTGCGCTCCGGATAATGGCCCCAGCGCACGCAAAACCGCGCCGCCCATGGCCGAGGCCCAATCCACCGGCAACAGTCGAAACAGCGTCGTGAAGATGTCAAAGCCCAACGCTTCTAAACGCCAGATCACATCTTGCTGCAGTGAGATTTTCGGGTCGGCCATGCCCCTGTTTAGTCCGCCTCGGCCGGTCCATGCAACGGACAGCTTTCGCTCCTTGGGAGATCGGCACGCCCCTTGCGGGATAATCCCCTGACTGTCCCGCTTTGAGACAGTCACAAGGACAGGGCATTTCCTTATGATCGGCGATATTGATCAACATCTTGGCAAGCGTGTGCGGCGGCGCAGGCGCCTGCTAGGCCTGACCCAGTTTCAACTGGCAGAAAAGGTCGGGGTGCGGTTCCAGCAGGTGCAAAAATATGAGTGTGGTGCAAACCGCATATCTGCCGCGCGCATGTGGCACCTCGCCAAGGCGCTCGAGGTGCCCGTGGCCTATTTCTATGACGGCCTCTCTGATGGAGCCGAACCGTCTTCGTTGGCCGACGACGCGTCAGAACGCGAGGGCCGAGACATGTTCGCTCAAAAGGAAACGCTGGACCTGATCAAGGCCTATTACGACCTAGAAGAACGTCCGCGCCGCCGCCTGCTCGATCTCGCCAAGTCCTTGAACAGTGACTTGGAGCCAATCTGAGCGATCTGGCTTTTCAAGGTTCCGGCGTCAGGCTAAGCCATAGGACATGAGCACCCTGACCCATGATCGCATCCAGTCCCTAGAGGACTTCATCCTTCGCCTGAACGCCGAGGCGGCGCAGGTGATCTTGCCCCTGTTCAGGGCCGACCATGGGCTGGAGAATAAGGCCGATCATGGTGCCTTTGATCCGGTCACCGCTGCGGACAAGGGCGCTGAGGCCGCGATCCGGCAGCTGATTTCTAAGACCTTTCCCGATCATGGCGTGATTGGCGAGGAATATGGTCAAGACCGTCCCGACGCAGAATTTGTTTGGGTCCTAGACCCTGTCGATGGCACCCGCGCCTTCGTGGCCGGACTACCGGTTTGGACCACGTTGATCGGGCTACGCTATCAAGGCGCGCCGGTCCTTGGCCTGATTGGTCAAGCCTATCTGGATGAGGCCTTTGTCGGCTCCAAGGCCCTTGGCTCTCGGCTAATCCGGGGCGAGACATCCTTGCCCCTGTCGGTCCGGGCCTGCCCCCAACTCAGCGACGCCGTCATCGCCACCACCGATCCGGGACTGTTCGATGCCCATGAAGCGGCAGCTTGGACCGACGTGCGTGCCAAATCGCGGCTCGCGCGCTTTGGCTGCGACGCCTATGCCTATGCCATGGTCGCCCTCGGCAAGATGGACCTGATCCTAGAGACCGGCCTGAAGACCTGGGACATTGAGGCCGCCATCCCCGTGATCGAAGGCGCGGGCGGGATTGTATCAGATTGGCACGGTCGCCCGATCACCGCGAACCCGGCTCTGGCCGGTGGGCAGATGGCGATTGGCGGAGATCAGGCCTGTCTGGAACAGGCTCTGGCCTGCCTGACCCAAGCCGCCAAGGGCTAGGGCGCAACCTCGGCAGCGAGCGCGTCAAAGGCCTTCCAGAACGGTTCGCGCAGCGCGTCGGTTTCCATCAAGATTTCGTGGAACGCGCCATCGACCATCTGGTGATGGCCCTTAGGCATGCGGCCCGTGACCGCCGCCTGCTCGGCATTGTCGACCAAGGCTTCCGCGCCCGCGCCAAGAACGACAACGGGAATGTCGATCCTCGTAAGCGCTGGGTCCTTAGCCAGCCAATCACAGGCCTGAAACGCAAATTTCAGCCAACTCCAAGTCGGGGCCCCCAGCGCAAGATCCGGACAGGCTGTGATCTGGGCAAAGGCCCGGTCAAAGCGGGTCTGATCGTGGGTCAGGGCATTGTTGGCAAAATCATAGACAAAGGGCTTGCCGGGATCGCCCAGCACATAGTCACCGCCCTTGCCCATCAGGACCATCACCTGAGCCAGCAAGCGCGTGACCGCCTTGGGCCGACCGCCCGTATTGAGCCCAAACATCGGGGCCGAGAGGATCGCCGCGCTGAACCGGCGCTCACCCTGACCCAGCGCTAATGCCGTTAAGCAGCCGCCCATAGAGTGGCCCATCGCGATCCAAGGCTTGGGTAGGCGCGCTTCAAAATGGGTGAGCAGGGCTTGGTAATCTTCGAGGAAGGGCTGGATCCCCTCAGCATGCCCCTTGAGACGGTCGGGCAGCATGCGATGGGACAGGCCTTGGCCGCGCCAGTCGTGGACGAGCACCACAAAGCCTCTGGCTTGGAGGTCCGACACCACTTCAAAATATTTTTCGATCGCTTCGGTTCGGCCAGGGCTAAGCACCACTGACCCTCTGACCTTTGCGGGGTCCTTAGACGCAAACAGGGCGGCACGCAGACGCGCGCCGCCCTGTCCGGTGAACCATTCCGCCGCGCCACCCGTCGGAACAGGGGCCTGAGGTAAATCAAGCAAAGGCGCGGCGGCGGTCAAATCTTTAGCCCCGGGCCTTGGCCATGATGGGCTGAAGCTTCATGGCCACGGACATGTCGCCATTGACCTTAATCTTGCCCTGCATGAAGGCCATGGTGGGGTCGAGCTTGCCGTCGGCCATCGACTGGAAATCGTCAAAAGCGATGACGATGGTGCAGTCGGCAGGCTTGTCTTCGTTGGTCACCGAGCCACCATCGATGTGGATGAAGCCGTCGCCCTTGAAGTCAAACTTCAAACTCTTGCCGAGGCCGGAATCTTCGCCCACAGCGCCAGCCATAACGGCGGTGATTTCTTGCAGCGTAGCCATTTACGCAGTCTCCTGAAGTAGCGCCGTTGTGTGCGCTGATGAAATTTCAGCCGGAAAACAATTGTCTGGCCGAGCGCCAATTTGACGACAGAACCCCCAGATGTAAACACCGTAAAGACGTGAAATTTCTGTCATTTTTAGGGTTTTCGGGGCTTGCGAAACCGCAAAGTCATCCTATCGCTTTCGCCTATGGCGTCGAAGGGCGCGTGGTCGAAGGCGGGGTTCGGGGCCTGTCCGCGCGGCGAGGACCGGCGCACGGGCGGCAAGGTCCAAACGCCGAAGGGATGATCTGTATCATCCAAGCGATTGGCATTGATTTCGCTGGCCTCTTCGAAGACGAAGCCCGCCTCCTTGGCCAATTGCTTGACATAGGCCTCTTGAACATAGCCGTCCGAGGCCAACGCATCCTGGACCCGGTCAGGTTTGGCACGGTGCTCCTCCACACCCAGAACGCCGCCGGGCTTGAGGGCGGCATAGGCCGACGCAAAGGCCTTTTCAGCAATCCCAGCCGACATCCAATTATGGACATTTCGAAGGAACAGCACGAGGTCAGCCTTTCCATCGGGCGCGACCGGGCCAGACTTGGGTCCAAAGGTCGTGATCTTGACCGCTCGGTAGAGTTGGGGCGAGGATTTGATCTTGCTGGCGAACTGTTCCCCGACCTCTGAAAGGGATGGATCTTGCGGACCAGCCTCAAGGCCCGCCGCATAGAGGGTGCCGCGATTTTGGGACAGGTAGGGTCCTAGAATGTCGGTGTACCAGCCTGCTCCCGGCCAGAACTCGACCACCGTCATGCCGGGTTTCAGCCCAAAGAAGGTCAAGGTCTGGACCGGGTGACGCCAACGGTCACGCGCCTTGTCTTGCGCCGGTCGCCAATCGCCAGCGACCGCCCACTCCAGACTGCCCAACCGGGCAGTGGTTTTGAGCTGATCCGACGACTTAGCAGTCGAATCGACCTTGCGGCCGCAGGCACTCAAGGCGAACAGGGCCGCTGCGGAGATCAGAATCCGTCGACGAGAGGTCAAGTGACGTCTGCTCTAGCGCGGTTTGCGAAAACGCAGGGCCATACGGTCGCTCTCGCCGATAGCCTCGTATTTGCGCGCATCAAAAGAAGGATTGGCCGGCTGGCCAGCAGGAGCCGAACGGCGCGTAGGCGGCAGTGTCCAAACGCCGAAGGGATGGTCCTTGGTGTCCTTGGGATTGGCATTGACGTCTGAGCGGCCATCCAAGACAAATCCGGCTTTCTTTGCGGCTTCAATGACATAGGTCTCGGAGACATAGCCGTCTCGGGCCTCTGGGACCATCGGCCGAGGGTCCGCACGATGTTCTTCAATGGCCAATATGCCGCCGGGTTTGAGAACGGCGAAGGCGTCGTTGAGGGTCTTGTCCAACCGGCCGGGCGACCATATCAGATTATGGATGTTGCGCGTTGTGAGGAACAGATCGACCGTGCCCGCTGGCGCGAAGGGGCCCGAAGTCGCACCGAAATTAGTCGGCTCAACCGTACCGTAGAGCTTCGCGTCCGCATATTTGGCGAGGAAATCTGCGCGGCCTTTGCGGGCAGCTTCAGAAACAGTGGGACTAGAAATATCGGCCAATCCGACCATGTACCTGCCGCCGGTCGCCTTAGCATAGGGGGCAAGAATTTCGGTCCAATAACCGCCGCCAGGCACAATCTCCAAAATGGTCTGACCCGGTTTCAATCCCCAAAAGCTCAAGCTTTCCAATGGCCGCCGCGCGCCATCGCGCGCCACATCATCGGCCGGGCGGGTCTGGCGAGCGATGGCCGCGACCAAAGCCGCATCTTTGGCCGACTTGACCGGAGCCGCCGATACCGGCGCGCTGGATAGAACCGCGAGCGCGAGCACGCACAGGCCAAGACGTACAACCATCGATTTCGAGCCCATCATCCGTCAAACTCACCCAAAGGACAAAACAAGGCGCGACCCTGACCGCAGACGTCGCATACGGCAACCCCGTTCGTGCAGCCTCTCTAAACTGTGAGAACCGGCCAAAATAGCGCACCCCTTGCGAAGCCCATTTTGATCACCACCTATCATCCGAAGGCGCTGGACAACCGGGCCTTTCAGGATCGACGCGGGGCCCATCTGGGACTGCGTGATGGCCTGCTCATGAACCACAACCTTGCTTTGCCTAAGAAGGATGTTGCTATGCGTACGACAGATTTTTCCCCGCTCTATCGCTCCGTGGTCGGCTTTGACCGTTTGGCGCAGCTGCTCGAATCGGCTGCGGCCACCGAAGGTCCCACCGGCTATCCGCCCTACAATATCGAGCGAACCGATGAGAACGCCTATCGGATCGAGATCGCCGTCGCTGGCTTTTCGCCAGATGACCTGACCATTGAGGTCAAGGAGAACCTGCTCACCGTCCAAGGCCGCAAGCCCGCGACCGAAGAGACCAAGCGCTATCTGCACCGCGGCCTCGCCGCCCGCAGTTTTGAGCGCCGGTTCCAACTGGCTGACTATGTCGTGGTGACCGAAGCGGGTCTCGCCAATGGCCTTTTGTCCATCTCGCTAAAGCGCGAACTGCCTGAGCAGCTTAAGACCCGGCGTATTGAAATCACGACCGCGGCAGCCCCTCTGATTGAGACCACGGCCCAAGCCGCCTAACCCCGCCCAGGCTTGGGCCCTCCCCTGCCCCTCGCGTCCTTCCCCCCGGGGACGCGCAGGGGCGGGGGTTCCTATTTTTAGCTGTCGACAAAGCTAATCGACCCTGTTCCAGCCTTTGACCCGGTCAAGAATGGCTCCTTGAGCCTCGCTCTTAGTCAAAATTGCATTGGTAAAGTCAGCGCCTGTGAGATCAGCTTCATTGAGCAACGTGCCGCGAAAGTCTGCGCCTGCGGCCTTTACGCCGCGAAGGCTGGCGGCCGTAAGATCGGTTTGAATGGTGCGCAGGTCAGAGATTCTAAGGGCCCCAAACAGCGCGCCTTGCAGGTTTGCATAGGACAGGTTTGCCCCTTGCAAACGCGCGCCGCGCAGATCTGCCAATCGAAGATTACATCCGCGAAGGTCAGCGCCTTCCAAATGCGCGCCCTGTAGGCCGACACCCTCAAGATCCAGCCCATAGAAGATCGCGTTTCTTGCAGACAGAGCAGTGAGCAACATCCCACGCAGGGTGCCGACGGAGCGAAGGTCAGAGTCATCAAAGATCGTAAGCTCGCCCTCCCGCCCTGCCGTTTCGCACCAAAGATTATAGTCGGCCGTTAGCGTTCCGTAATCGCGATCTGGCATCACACGGTCAAGAACCATACCGGTCATCTGGGCCTGGTCGATGACACAGCCCTCGGTCTTTGCCCCGATCAGGACTGCGCGCGAGAGATTGGCCCCAGACAAGGTCGTACTAGACAGGTCGCAACCCGATAGGTCAGCGTTGGTCAGATTGGCCGACTTCAAGTTCGCGCGCACCAATCGACAATTCTTCAAAATCGCGTTCGAAAAATCGGCGCTGACGGCGACAATTCCTCCCAATTGCGATCGAGACAGATTGACGCCAGAAAGGTCAGCGTCTGTCAGGTTGGCACCGCGCAAAGAGGCTCCTCGCAAGTCTGCGCGGCGTAATCTGGCCCCTCGAAGATCAGCATCTGCGACGTCCGCGCCAAACAGCGTTGCATTCTCAAGCGAGGTTTTTACAAATTTCGCACCCCGTAAAATCGCGCCGGTTAAATCTGCCTCGGAAAGGTCTCTACCGCTCAAGATCCGTTCGGACAGATCCATCCATGCAAAAACTGCCCGCGCGCCGCCGGGCCGGGCGGTCCTGAACCGTTCATGCTTGTCACAGACCTCGTTGATCTGCGCTTGGGTCGGGCGCATTGGCGGTTCATTATGAGGCGAAGTCGGCATGTCATCTGCCTACAGTTATGGTTCCCTTAGGTTGCACCATGGACCTCAACCCTTAATGAAAAGGGTCCTACTGCGCGATCGCCAGTAGTCCAGCGCGGGATAGTTCCCACGCCAATGGTCCGCCCCGAGGGGTCCAGAGCCGGGTATAGCCAGCCTCTCCGTAACGCAGCAGCGCCGCAGATAGGCCTTCGCCCGCTTTCGGTTCGAACAGGCCGTCAAAATGGTCGCCATGGTCCGAGGCCTCGACCAGCGGTTTTCCCGTTGCCAGCCGATGCACAAAGCCCGCGCATAGCACTCTCGCCTCGTCGGCCAGCAGGCCCGTCTCAAAAGGAAGGCCCGCCTCGCGCAAACGCTCCAAGCCTTGACCCGAGGCAAAGGGGGATGGGTCTTCGCAGGCGATCACCACCCGCACCACGCCCGAACCTGCCAGCCGCTGCGCGCAGGAGGCGTGGCCAGACGAGCGGGCACCGCAAGGTTCCAAGGTCACATAGGCCGTCGCCCCGACCGCTTGCTCACCCAAGGCCGCGAGGGCCTGTTCTTCGGCATGAGGCCGCCCACCGGGGGCTGTTGCCGCCTCGGCCAGAATCTCCCCGTCCTTGGCAATGACGCAGCCGACTGAAGGGTTGGGCCAGGTCGAGCCAAGATTGGCCATCGCGGTCGCAATGGCCCGGCGCATCATCAGGATGTCGCCGGTGCTATACATCGGGCTAGGCGCGCTTTGGCAGGGGTTGGGCGCGGGCTTCATCGAGATAGCGCGCCGAGATCGGCTTCAACGCGTCATCTAGGTCGATCAGCAACGGATTGCCGGTGGGAATCTCGACCTCGGTGATCTCGCCATCGGGCACGGCGAACAGGTGCTTGACGATGGCCCTCAGACTATTGCCATGGGCCGCGACCAGAACCGTCTTTCCCGACTGAAGCTGCGGGGCGATGTCGGACTGCCAGTAGGGCAAGACGCGGTCCAGCGTGGTCTTTAGGCTTTCCGTGTCCGGAATGGCGATGCCGGCATAGCGGCGATCCTTGCTGAAATCATAGGTCCCGCCGGGTGCCAAGGGCGGCGGCGGCACGTCATAGGATCGGCGCCACACCAACACCTGAGCCTCGCCATGCTTTTGCGCGGTCTCAGCCTTATTCAATCCGGTCAGTCCCCCGTAATGGCGCTCATTCAAGCGCCAGTCCTTAGTCAGCGGCACCCAAGCCTGACCCGCCGCTTCTAGGGCGAGGCACGCGGTCCGGATCGCGCGGGTCTGAACCGAGGTATAGGCCTGGTCAAAGGCGACGCCTGCAGCAGCGAGCAGATCGCCGCCCTGGCCCAGCGCGGTGGCGAAATTCTCCAGCCCATGCCCGCCCGGCAGCAGCGGCACGTCACCGCGGCCGATGGTGCCGGCGCGGCGCTGGCAGTCTCGCCGGCCTCGAGGGCGGCAAGGAACTTGCTCACCTGCTCCGGGTTGCGGAACAGCAGGGCAACCATGCCGAAACTTTTCAATAATGTTTTCTTCATAATAAAAATAGTTTATAGGTTGAAATATAGAATTAATTTTTTGAAAAAAATCTATAGCTTACTGTAAAGCCGATGCTGCTTAATTTTGCTGAATAGGGAGTGTCACCACTAGGATAAGCTCCAGGCTCAGTAGGAGTAGATATAGTTCCTAATAAGTTCGACACACCATAATTGTACCTTATATTAAATCTAAATCTATTGTATCCTCCTGTAAGGCCAACTCCTGCTCCTCCAACTAATTCTGATGAATTACTTATATCTCTTCCGGTTAAACCACTAGGTTCATAAACTGAAAGGGAATTAGCCCAATCTACGCTTGACTCCTGAACAGCTCCTAACGTTCCATTCACTCCAACTTGAGGGCCAAAATAAAATTTATCTTCTTCAGGCTTTAAGATATAGTAATTAAAATAAAAAAAT
>CALFYB010000326.1 GCA_937952995.1 uncultured Caulobacteraceae bacterium | reverse complement strand
CGAGCCGACCGACTTGGCCACCACGTCTTGAACGCCCAGGGTTTCGAGAACCGCACGCATCGGACCACCAGCAATGATGCCAGTGCCCGGAGGGGCAGCGCGAAGCATGACCTTACCTGCACCGTGACGGCCAGCGCCGTCGTGGTGAAGGGTGCGGCTTTCACGAAGCGGCACGCGGACCATGGTCTTCTTAGCTTCTTCGGTGGCCTTGCGAATGGCTTCTGGCACTTCACGCGCCTTACCATGCCCAAAACCAACCCGGCCCTTTTGATCACCAACGACCATCAGCGCGGCGAAGGAGAAGCGACGGCCACCCTTCACAGTCGCGGCGACGCGATTGATGTGGACCAACTTCTCGACGACGTCGCTTTCGCGCTCGTCTTGGCCGCGACCTGCGCCGCGCTCTTCGTTCCTGCGAGCCATGCGGTCCCCTTAGAAGTTCAAGCCGGCGTCGCGCGCGGCGTCAGCGAGGGCCTTGACCCGGCCGTGATACATATACCCACCGCGATCGAAGAAGACGTCCTTGACGCCCTTTTCCATTGCACGCTGAGCAACGAGTTTACCGACCAGCTCAGCGGCATCCTTATCGGACCCCTTTGCATGCTCGGCCTTTGCAACAGCTTCCAACGACGAAGCTGCGGCCAAAGTGACCCCCTGCTTGTCATCGATGATCTGCGCATAGATGTTCTTGTCTGAACGGAAAACCGTAAGACGCGGACGGCCGTTGGCCAAAGCCTTGAGCCGGATGCGCGTGCGCTGAGCACGACGCTGGGAAAGATCGCGTGGAGAGAGCGCCATGGCTTACTTCTTCTTGCCTTCCTTGCGACGAACCTTCTCGCCGAGATAACGAACGCCCTTGCCCTTATAAGGCTCAGGTGGACGAATACGGCGAATAACCGCCGCGATCTCGCCGACGACCTGTTTGTCGATGCCGGAGATCTTGATTTCGGTCTGCTTGGGAACCGCGAAGCTGATGCCAGCCGGAGGAGGAATATCCACCTCGTGGCTGAAGCCCAGCTGCATGGCCAAAGCATCGCCCTTAAGCGCCGCTCTGTAACCCACGCCGACCAGTTCGAGCGTCTGCTCGTAACCAACCGTTACGCCGTGAACCATGTTGGCGATCAAGGTGCGGGAAAGACCCCACATTGACTTGGCCCGCTTTGATTCATCGCGCGGTGAGAAGGTGAGCTCGCCACCTTCATTCTTCAGTTCGATCTCTTCAGCCACCGTCCATGACAGGGTCCCCTTGGGGCCCGTCACCGTGACGGTTTGGCCGTCCAGCGTGAGGTTCACGCCAGCGGGGATAGAAACCGCTTTTTTGCCGATCCGTGACATTTTTCTCTTCCCTCCCCGCGCCTAGTAGACGCGGCAGAGAACTTCGCCGCCCACGTTATTATCGCGGGCAACGTTGTCGGACATGACACCCTTGGGTGTCGACAGGATGGATATGCCAAGACCGTTCTTCACGGGCTTGAGATCCTTGATCGAAGAGTAAACGCGGCGGCCCGGCTTGGACACGCGAGCGATCTCTACGATCACTGGCTCACCGTCAAAATACTTCAGTTCGATCTCATATTCCGGGTGCGTGCCGGGGGCTTCGATCAGCGCATAACCGCGGATATAGCCTTCGGACAGAAGCACTTCCAGGACGCGGCCGCGCAGGACCGACGCGGGCGTCGAGACCTTGCTGCGCTTGCGCATCGCGGCGTTGCGGATACGGGCGATCATATCGCCGATGGGGTCGTTCACAGCCATGGGACCCTCCTCACCAGCTCGACTTGACGAGGCCAGGGATCTGACCGTTGGAGCCTAGCTCCCGCAGCGCGATCCGCGACATCTTCAGTTTACGATAATAGGCGCGCGGACGACCGGTCACTTCGCAACGGTTGCGAATGCGGTTCGGTGACGAGTTGCGCGGCAACTTTGCCAGCTTCAGACGGGCATCGAAACGCTCTTCCAGAGGAAGGGATTCGTCATTAGCGATTGCCTTGAGGGCTTCACGCTTGCCTGCGAACTGCTTGACGAGACGGCGAACCATCTCATTGCGATTAACGGCGCTTTTCTTGGCCATGTGTTTGTCTTTCCCTCCCGATCAGGACGTGAACGGGAATTGGAACTGCTTCAGAAGCGCGCGCGCCTCATCATCAGTACGGGCAGAGGTACAGACGATAATGTCCATGCCCCACATCTGGTCGATTTGATCGTAATTGATCTCTGGGAACACGATGTGCTCCTTCAGACCCATGGCATAGTTGCCACGACCATCAAACGACGTCGGCTTCAGGCCGCGGAAATCCTTCACGCGCGGAAGCGCGATCGTGATCAGGCGGTCGAGAAACTCATACATGCGATCCTTGCGAAGGGTGACCTTCGCCCCGACGATCATGCCTTCACGCAGCTTAAAGCCAGCGATCGACAGACGCGCGCGGGTTGGAGCTGGCTTTTGACCAGCAATGGCCGCCAAATCCTTCATGGCCGCAGTGGCCTTCTTGGAGTCAGCAACCGCCTCGCCGATACCCATGTTGAGAACGATCTTCTCAATCTTGGGGATCTGCATTTCGTTGGAGTACGAGAACTCCGACTTCATCGCAGCCCGGATCTGTTCCCGATAAACGGTCTTCAGACGCGGCTCGTATTTAGGTTGATCAACCATCAATGACCTCACCGGACTTCTTGGCCACGCGGACCTTCTTGTCGCCTTCAATCTTGAAGCCAACGCGGGTCGCTGCACCGGTCTTGGGGTCGAGCAAAGCGACATTAGACACGTGAAGCGAAGCTTCCTTGTTCTTGATGCCCCCTTGCGGGTCACCTTGAGAAGGACGGGTGTGACGCTGGACCATATTGATCCCGCCGACGAACAGCCGATCTTCCTTGGGCAGAACCCTCAGAACCTGGCCTTGGCGACCCTTGTCACGGCCGGCCAGGACGACGACGCGGTCGCCCTTTTTGATCTTCGCTGACATTTACAGCACCTCGGGAGCGAGGGAGATGATCTTCATGTGGTTCTTAGCGCGCAGTTCACGAGGAACTGGGCCAAAAATCCGCGTGCCGATCGGCTCACTTTGTTTGTTCACGATCACGGCCGCATTCTTATCGAAGCGGATCAGTGAGCCGTCTTTGCGCTTGATGCCCTGCGCCGTGCGAACAACGATGGCGCGCATGACGTCACCCTTCTTCACCCGGCCGCGTGGGATCGCTTCCTTAACGGAAACAACAATGACGTCACCGACGCTAGCGTAGCGCCGACCGGCCCCACCCAGCACCTTGATGCACATGACCCGGCGAGCGCCCGAGTTGTCGGCAACTTCCAGGTTAGTTTGCATCTGGATCATAGTGTTAGATCCTCTCTGACTATTCGCTCAGGCCCGAGGAAGCCTTTGGAAGGGCCTCCCAGGACTTGAGCTTTGACTTTGGGGCACACTCGATGATCCGAATGTGCTCGCCAGCCTTGTAGGTATTTGCTTCGTCGTGCGCGTGGTACTTCTTCGAGCGACGAACCGTCTTACGAAGGACGGGGTGCAGGAAGGTCCGCTCCACTTTCACGACGACGGTCTTGTCACCCTTATCGGAGACAACCACGCCTTCAAGAATCCGCTTGGGCATCGATGATCTCCCTACGCTGCGGCGGTTTTGCCGCGCAGCACAGTCTTGATGCGCGCGATCGACTTACGAACTTCGTCCACACGGTGGGTCTTTTCGACCTGGCCCGTAGCGGCTTGGAAGCGCAGATTAAATTGCTCCTTTTTGAGCTTCAGAAGCTCATCATGGAGTTGGTCAGCCGTAAGGCTCCGGACGTCAGCGATCTTCATTAAGGTTGCTCCGCCATGGCGATACCAGCGTCAAGACGGGTCACGACCTTGGTCTTAACGGGCAGCTTGGCAGCGCCCAAACGCAGGGCTTCGCGAGCCACGTCGTCAGGAACGCCATCGATTTCGAACAGGATGCGGCCTGGTGCGCAGCGAGCTGCCCAATGGTCCACAGCGCCCTTACCCTTACCCATCCGGACTTCAGCAGGCTTGCCGGAAACCGGCACGTCTGGGAAGATTCGGATCCAGACGCGGCCCTGACGCTTCATCTGACGCGTGATCGCTCGCCGGCAGGCTTCGATCTGGCGCGCAGTGATCCGCTCGGGTTCAACCGTCTTTAGGCCGTAAGAACCAAAGGCAAGCGTATAGCCGCCCTTAGATGTGCCGTGGATGCGGCCCTTGAACTGCATCCGATACTTGGTTTTTTTAGGTTGCAACATGACCTAGACCTCAACCCCGGTCGCGACGGCCGGGGCGATCGCCACGGTCACCACGATCGCTACGCTCACTACGGCCACCACCTTCACCGGCAGGACCGGTTTCCGTGGCCAGGCGCTTGTCCTGAGCCGAAGGATCGTGCTCGAGCACTTCGCCTTTGAAGATCCACGTCTTCACACCGATGATGCCGTAGGTCGTCTTGGCTTCAGCGAAACCATAGTCGATATCAGCACGAAGGGTGTGAAGTGGCACGCGGCCTTCACGATACCATTCCATACGGGCGATTTCAGCGCCGCCGAGACGACCGGAAACATTGATCCGGATGCCCTTTGCGCCGAGGCGCATGGCGGACTGCATCGAACGCTTCATGGCGCGACGGAAAGCCACGCGGCGTTCCAGCTGCTGAGCGATATTCTCAGCGACCAGTTGCGCATCGGCTTCAGGCTTACGCACCTCAACGATGTTGAGGAACACTTCACCCTCGGTCATGTCCGACAGATCCTTGCGGAGCTTGTCGATGTCTTGACCCTTCTTGCCAATGATCACGCCAGGACGCGCGGCATAGATCGTCACCCGGCACTTCTTGTGCGGACGCTCGATGATGATGCGCGAAACGCCGGCTTGACCCAGACGCTTCTTCAGTTCCTTGCGAACCTTAATGTCTTGGTGAAGCAAGCGACCGTAGTCATTGCCATCCGCGAACCAACGCGAATCCCAAGTGCGATTAATACCGAGCCGAAGCCCGATTGGGTTGACTTTCTGACCCATCAGGCCGCCTCACCAAGTTCACGGACCACGATGGTGATCTCCGAAAAGGGCTTTTCGATGCGCGAGGACCGGCCGCGAGCGCGGGCGGAAAAACGCTTCATCACCAAATTCTTGCCCACATAGGCCTCAGCAACGACCAGGTTGTCGATGTCGAGATTATGGTTGTTCTCGGCGTTAGAGATCGCCGAATAGAGGGCCTTGCGCACATCTTGAGCGATGCGCTTGTGGCTGAACTCTAGCTCGTTGAGGGCGCGTTGAACCTTCAGACCGCGAATGGACGCGGCCACCAGATTCAGCTTGCGCAGGCCGGTGCGCAGCGTGCTCACCTTAGCCATGGCCTCGACGGGCTTGAGGCGCCGTTCGGTCGCTTTCTTTCCCATCGTTACTTCCTCTTTGCCTTCTTGTCCGCGGCATGGCCTGGGAACGTGCGGGTCGGTGAGAACTCACCGAGCTTGTGCCCAACCATGTCTTCGCTGATCTGCACGGGAACGTGCTTGTGACCATTATAGACGCCGAACGTCAGGCCCACGAACTGGGGCATGATGGTCGAACGGCGCGACCAGGTCTTGATCACTTCCTTGCGGCCCGAGCTTTGCGCGGTATCGGCTTTCTTAAGCAGATATCCGTCGACGAACGGACCTTTCCAAACGGAACGGGTCATCGATTAGCGAGCCTTCTTCACGTGGCGAGTACGGATGATGAACTTGTCCGTCGCCTTGTTCTTACGCGTCCGGGTACCCTTGGTGTCTTTACCCCAAGGCGTGACCGGATTGCGACCACCAGAGGTACGGCCTTCGCCGCCGCCGTGCGGGTGGTCGATGGGGTTCATCGCAACACCACGAACGTGAGGACGGAAGCCCATGTGACGAACCCGTCCGGCCTTGCCGAGGTTTTCGTTCATATGGTCTTGGTTCGAAACCGCGCCGACCGTGGCCATGCAGGTGTCCTGAACCATGCGCAGCTCACCCGAGTTCAGGCGAATTTGAGCATAGCCGCCATCACGACCGACCAGCTGGGCATAGGCACCAGCCGAACGCGCGATCTGACCACCCTTGAGGGGCTTCAGTTCAACATTGTGGATGATCGTGCCGATCGGCATCGAACGCAGAGGCGAGGCATTGCCTGGCTTCACGTCGACCTTTTCAGACGCAATGATTTCGTCGCCCGCCTTAACGCGCTGAGGCGCCAAGATGTAGGACAGCTCACCATCCGCATACTTGATCAGGGCGATGAATGCGGTCCGGTTTGGATCGTACTCAATGCGCTGGATCACAGCTGGGACGTCGAACTTACGACGCTTGAAGTCCACCAGACGGTAGAGGCGCTTAGCGCCGCCGCCACGGAAGCGAACGGTGATACGTCCATTGCTCGAACGTCCGCCTGATTTGGTCAGGCCTTGAACGAGGGACTTCACCGGGCCACCCTTGTGGAGCTCGGAACGGTCGACCAGGATTAGGGCGCGGCGCCCAGGCGAGGTCGGATTGAAATGCTTAAGTGCCATCGTGCCGTCCTCTACAGTCCGGTCGTGATGTCGATCGATTGGCCCTCGGCGAGGGTCACGATCGCTTTTTTGACGTCATTGCGACGTCCAATTGTACCGCGGAAGCGCTTGGTCTTGCCCTTGGTGACCATGGTGTTGACCTTGGTAACCTTGACCTTGAACAGTTCTTCAACGGCGGCGGCGATTTCGTCCTTGCTCGCGTCGTGAGCCACCTTGAAGACAACCTTATTCTGCTCGGAGAGCAGGGTCGCCTTTTCGGTGATCACCGGCGAAAGAACGGTGTCGTAGTGACGGGCGGTCGCAACCATTACGCGGCCTCCTTCTCAGCGAAGCGAGCCTGGATCGCGTCAATAGCTTCACGCGTCAGGACCAGCGTCTTGCGGCGCAGGATGTCGTAAACGTTCAGACCGGCATTCGGCAGAACATCGACGTTCGGAATGTTGCGCGCGGCCAACTTGAAGTTCCCATCGATCTCCACGCCGGCAATGACCAGAGCGTTGATCAGGCCGAGCTTGTCGAACTGAGCGCGCAGGGCGGCCGTCTTAGGGGTCTCAAGGGCGGCCTTGTCGAGAACGACAATAGCGCCAGCCTTCAGCTTGGACGAAAGTGCATGACGCAGGGCCATGGCGCGAACCTTCTTGGGCAGGTCGAACGCATGGCTGCGAACAACAGGACCAAAGGCGCGGCTACCACCAACGAACTGCGGTGCACGGCGCGAACCGTGACGAGCGCCGCCGGTGCCCTTTTGCTTGTACATCTTCTTGCCGGTACGCGAGTTTTCGTTCCGGGTCTGCACCTTGTGGGTACCAGCACGGCGCTTAGCCAGTTGCCAGTTCACGCAGCGCTGAAGGATGTCACCGCGGATATCTTCGATGCCGAAGATATCATCAGGGAGATCCACGGAGCCAGCCTTGCCAGCGTCCAGGGTAATCACATCAATTTTCATGCTTCTTCCCCAACAACGGCTTCGGCCGGAGCCTCGCCAGCCTTGCGGAACGCACCCGGGATCGGGGCTTCAGCGGGAACGGGCTTCTTGTTGGCGTCGCGGATCTTGACGTAAGAGCCTTCCGAACCCGGAACGGCACCCTTGATCAAGATCAGACCGCGCTCAACGTCGATGCGCCAGACCGTCAGGTTCTGTGTGGTGATGGTGTTGGTACCCATTTGACCAGGCATCTTCTTATTCTTGAAGACCTTGCCGGGATCTTGGCGCTGACCGGTCGAACCACCAGAGCGGTGCGACAGCGAGACGCCGTGGGTAGCCCGCAAACCGCCGAAGTTCCAGCGCTTCATCACACCGGCAAAACCTTTACCGACGGTGGCACCCGAAATATCGACCTTTTGACCGGGAACATAGTGATCAGCGGTGAACTCAGCGCCCACCTCGATCATGTTGTCTTCCGTAACACGGAACTCAGCCACGGTGCGCTTTGGCTCAACGAGAGCCTTGGCGAACTGACCGCGAAGGGCTTGGTTCGTGTTCTTGACCTTTTTGGAACCGGCACCGAGCTGCAAAGCTACGTAGCCGTCCTTGTCCTGCGTGCGCTGGGCCGTGACCTGGCAACCGTCCAAAGACAGTACCGTCACAGGGACATGCATTCCGGCTTCATCAAAGAAGCGCGTCATGCCCAGCTTTTTGGCGATTACACCCGTACGCATGGTGTTCCCCCTTAAAGCTTGATCTCGACGTCCACGCCAGCGGACAGGTCGAGCTTCATGAGCGCGTCCACAGTCTGCGGGGTGGGGTCGACGATGTCGAGGACACGCTTGTGCGTGCGGATTTCAAACTGTTCGCGCGACTTCTTATCGACGTGCGGCGAACGGTTGACGGTGAAACGCTCGATGAGCGTTGGCAACGGTATAGGACCGCGTACGGTCGCACCGGTGCGCTTGGCAGTGTTCACGATCTCACGGGTGCTATGATCTAGCACGCGGTGATCGAAGGCCTTGAGCCTGATGCGGATATTTTGTCGATCCATATCGCCCGATATTCCCTAAGCGCTCGCCACGCCCCAGATAGTTTCAAAGACCAAACCCGGAAATTCTAGGTCACCCCAAAACGTCCAGAACGCGCGAGATTCGCAAAAACGAAAATGACCTGCGCAGAACCCTGCGTAGGCCGTGTCCCAAAATCCACGGGCTAGCCCGTAATGTCAGGTCGTCTCGCGAACCGCGTCTAAGCCAAATGACTTACAGCCGGTCCAACAGAGGCGCGGTAATTACCGTCCGAATCCCCCCCCGTCAAGCAAACTCGACAGGAGAAAGACGTTTCTTGGTCGATTAAGAAACCGGCCAACCCCAACGTCCATAACGACTCGCACGTACCGCCGCGCTTGGGGCTGTTTAAACCATTCCCCTGACTAAGCGAGGATTAGATTGGGAGGACAGCACCCCCACGCCCACTTTTCCGGCATAAGCGGCGGACGGACCGGTGGATGAAGCCCCCTACCCCGGCTACGCCGGTACTTCCCCCAAAGGGGGAAGATCTTTGCGTTCTAAATCTTCCTCCTTTGGGGGAAATGACCCAAAGGGCAGAAGAGGGTCTTGTTTGCCCACCCATCCCGCGTTCCCCGCGAAGGCGGGGACCCAGACCTCTACACACCGCTTGGAAACAAATATCTGGATCCCCGCCTTCGCGGGGAGCGCGGCGAAGAGCGTGTGGATAAATAACCCCTCTCCCAACCCTCTCCCCCTCAAGGGGGGAAAGGGCATCATCGTCCTTAACCGCGTCATTGCGAGCGGAGCGAAGCAACCCAGAGGGCTGCTGCAGGCTCACGGTGATGTTCCCCTGGGTTGCTTCGGCGTTTCACGCCTCGCAATGACGCGGGGAAGAAGTACCCCCTCCCCGCACTCCCCGCGAAGGCGGGGACCCAGACCCTTACACACCGCTTGGAAACAAATATCTGGATCCCCGCCTTCGCGGGGAGCGCGGTGGA
>CALFYB010000325.1 GCA_937952995.1 uncultured Caulobacteraceae bacterium | reverse complement strand
GGGTGCTGGCTGGTGTGGCTGAAGGTGTTGAACTCTTGCATGGGCAGTGCGTCCATGTCGGCACGCAGGGCAATGGCGCGGCCTGAGGTGCCCGCCTTGACGATGCCCACCACGCCGGTGGTGCCCATGCCCCGGTGCACGGGTATGCCCCAGGCGGTGAGTTTGTCCGCGACCACATCGGCGGTGCGGACCTCCTGAAAACACAGCTCGGGGTGGGCGTGCAGGTCACGGCGGATGGCGGCAATGCCGGGAGCACCGGCCACAATGGATTCGATGAGGTTCATGGTCGACATTATTACGCCGCAGGCTTTACCATGCAGCCCATGAGCCATTCCATTTCCACAGCACCGCCTGCCGAGCCCCACCAAGTCACAGGGGCCTGCCCCCACGATTGCCCTGACACCTGTTCCATGGTGACGACGGTGCTCAACGGCATCGACGTGCTCCAGCGCGATGGTTTTGCCGCGCTCAAAGGACTCCGCGTGGGGCTCATCACGAACCCCGGGCTGTACTCGGTGGCGCCGCACGGATGCACCGTTTCCAGCGGGAAGCCCTCGCGTTTGCTCTCCATCTGGAGGTAGTACACCAGACCGAAGAAGAAAACCCAGAAGATGTACAGAACGATCTGTGCGACGTCGATATAGCCGGTGATGGCTCCAGTGCCCATGGTGTGGTCTCCTCTTTTTCTGACAGATTTTTCAGCCGGGGAATTCGGCCAGCCCAAACTTGGCGCGCGGACTTTCCTGCTCCGCCGCAAAACGCACCAGCGGGCCGATAACGACCAGCGTGGCGAACAACAAACCGATTTCAAGTTGATAGACCACGCTGTAGCCGATGGACGCATCGGTCAGCACCGGTCCCAGCGTGCCGTGGGTGGCGAGGTTCGAGATGAGGTCGCGCAAGGCGCCGCCCAGGGCCACGGCCAGACCGCCCGCCGTGGCCTGCACAGCGCCCCAGGCGCCCAGCGCCAGACCGATCTGTCCCGGGCGCTCCAAACCCATTGCCACGGTCAGGGTGCTCACAGCAAACAGGCCGCCGCCGAGTCCGATCAGACAGGCCCCCATGCGAAAGACCATGGGCGAGCCCAGAGGCGCCGCGAAGATCACGGCTGAAAACGCCACCAGACCGATCAGCAGGCCGAACGCGGCCAGACGGTGCGCATCCATGCCGCGACCCAGCCATCGTGCCGCCAGGGCAAACGCCGCCAAGGCACCGCCAGCAAGCAGCGCGGTCAGCGAGGTGGTGGAGCCCACGCTCAAGCCCAAGATCTCGCCGCCGTAGGGCTCGAGGATGATGTCCTGCATGTTGAATGCCGCAGTGCCCAGCGCCACCGCCAGCAGGAAGCGAGCGGTACGGCCCTGGCCGGCAAAGGCCTTCCAGCTCGAGCCGAAGTCGGGCCGCTCCAGGTGGGCGGCGGTGCCGGCCGGGTTGCGCACTTCCTGCTTCCACAGCGCCACCAGGTTGAGCACCAGCGTGACAGTCGCGGCGTCTTGCACCACCTTGATCAGCCGCACCTGGTTGAAGTCGGCCAGCAAGTAGCCAAAGATCAGGCTGCTGGCCACCATGCCGAGCAGCAGCATCACGTACATCAGCGCCACCACGCGCGGGCGCGCCTTTTCGGGGGCGATGTCGGTGGCCAGCGCGAGACCTGCGGTCTGTGTGATCTGTGAACCGGCACCGACCAGCAAGAAGGCCAGCGCCGAGCTGACCTGACCCAGCCACGGGCCGGCATGCGAATCACCCGACAGCAGGATCAGCGCGAACGGCATGATCGCGAAGCCGCCGAACTGCAGCCACGATCCCATCCAGATGTAGGGCACGCGCTTCCAGCCGAGCACCGAGCGGTGGGTGTCCGACTTGAATCCGACCAGCGCGCGAAACGGCGCGAACACCAGCGGCAAGGCCACCATCAGCGACACCAGCGTGGCCGGCACTTGCAGCTCGACGATCATCACGCGGTTGAGGGTGCCCACCAGCATGACCATGGCCATGCCGACAGAAATTTGAAATAACGACAGGCGAAGTAGCCTGCTTAAAGGTAAGTCCTCAGAGGCGGCATCTGCAAATGGCAGAAATTTCGCTCCAATTTTGATCCAGCTTTTAGAAGTTTTGGCGACTGAGGTATTCATTTGAAAAATGGACCGGAATTAAAAAACTCCGGCCCATCACACAAAGAAATTTTTTGTGTCAGGCAGTAGGCGTTTTCACAGTCTGTACGACTGCTGCGCTTGCTGCACTTCCATTCAAAAACTTCTTGACCCATGTGGTGTTCAGGGTCAGTGCCAGGTGCACCGAAAAGGATCCGATGGCAACTGCGGCGAGGAAGATAGGAATGCCGACAGAAGGTTTGACCACTGTCCAGATTTTTCCGTAGATCATGTGGTGCTCCTTTTATTTCAGCCAAGGGGAATAAATGTACGCCAGCAGGTGTGCTAACGCTGCAATCATTCCAAAGATTTGAGTCCCTTGGATGAGGTGCCGATGAATTTCTTCTGACTCGGCTTCTGTCAGGCCTGTTGGCCCTACTTTGTCTGACATGGTGTTATCTCCTTGAAAGATTTTCACGTCCGTGCAAAACCCGCACGAGGGTTATTTATGGCCCCCATGGCCACAAATCCTTGAATTCCCTATGGATTAAAAGTTATTTTAGGTTGACACTCTAATATGTCAATATATATTTACACCAAAGTTTTGAATGCTTAGGTTACATTCCACACCCATGCAAGCCCTTGAATTCATTGACTTTTTATTTTGAAATCCACCCCTATTGCGTACCGGGGCCGTTTCGCGCCCTCTCCCACTGGCGCTTTGCACGCCGGTTCTTTGGTCGCGGCACTGGCCAGTTGGCTGGACGCGCGTGCCCATGCCGGCACCTGGCTGGTGCGTTTAGAAGATGTGGATACGCCGCGCTGCTCTGAAACTGCCGCGCAAACCATACTGTCGCAATTGGCTGCTTGCGGCATGGTCAGCGATGAACCAGTCATTTGGCAATCACAACGCCACGCCATTTATGAAAATGCGTTGCACTCACTGATACAAGCTCATGCCGCCTACGCCTGCCGTTGCTCGCGCACTGACATTGCCAGAGCGCTGAGCAGCCAAACAAGCCAGGCACCGGGACGCAGGCCAGAGGCCACTTCTGGCGCGACCGGCAGAGGGGTATGGGGTGTGACAGGCGGGCTGGGTTCAGGGTTCATGGCAGCGATTCTATAGAGGCCATCACGTCGCCCAGGGTGGGACGCGACTCGGTAACCCTGCCAAAACCGGCATTTCTCAAGGCTTGTGCAATGCGGGCATGGGTAGCCACTGCCCGGGCCGCCGTCCAGTCTTGGCCAGGCAGCAAGGCCTGCAAGTGGTTCACGGCTTGTGTGCTGCTGAAAAGCCAGACCGAGCCGTCGCTGGCGACCTTCAGGCCGTCGGGCACGTCGGTTGGGTTGGGACCAGGATAGGTGATGAAGCGGCGCTGATTGGAAACCGTTCCGTCGGCGGCGACGTCATAGGCATTGACGAACATCTCAGGTTCACAGTTCGAGATGTAGAGCGTCTTGCCATCCGGGGAGAAGCCAATGCCATTTGGGCGCGGCAGGTCGGTGATCACGGCCTTTAGCTTTCCATCGGCATAGCGATAGACGGCATTAAACGGCGCTTCCTTGGCTGGGTCCTTGTCTTGGCCCAACATCCCGTAGGGAGGATCGGTGATCCAAAGCGAACCGTCGGACGCGAAAATCATATCGTTGGGGCTATTGAGGCGTTTGCCTTCGAATTTCTCGATGAAGGGCGTCACCTTCATGTCCTTTGTCACGCGAACAATGCGGCGCGCGCCATGTTGCCCCATCAGAACGGACCCGTCCTTGTCTACCACTGACCCGTTGGAGCCTTGGAAAGCACCGGCAGGTGGGTTTTCGAGACCGCCGGACTTATCCAAAAGCAAACGAACCTTTCCGTCCTTACCCAAAGCATAGAGCTTGTTGCCCGTCAGGTCGGAGAACCAAAGTTCGCCATAGGTCCAAAGTGGACCTTCGACGAAGCCAAATCCGCCCGCAACCTTCTCGATCACGGTTCCCGGCGCGATGATGGAGTCCAAAGCGGGGTCTAGCCGCAGGACCGATAGCTCATTGGCCGCCGCGGCGGCTGGCTTTGTTTGGGCCTGAGCTGAAGGGGTGATTGAGACCATTGTGGCCAATGCCACGGCACCGGAGACCAGCGCGGTCCGTAAGGACTTTTTCATCGAATTCCTCGCCTTGCTTTCAAAACCGCAGGGCCCGAAGCGCAATGGCGACAGAGTGACTCTGTGATCCACGACCGTTTCCTACCCGTCGATTCCATTCGGAACTATTTATGTAATCGTTATCATGTGAGAGCGGGGGCAGTGTCAAGAGTGCGCTAGCGTCTCCTATATTAGAGGGTGCGATGCGTCCTCATGCTCGCGATTGCGGCCTAGGCTTGGGGGGCGGGTCCGGTTGTCGACCGCACAACCAGCGTTGTCGGCAAGACCACGTCCCGATCAATTGTCTCGCCCTTGAGCACCGCGTTCAGCTTCAGCATCGCTTGATAGCCAAGCTCTTCGGTTGGAACCCTTATGGTGGTCAGGGGAGGATCATAAAGGGTAGCAATGCGCTGATCGTCATAGCCGATAACGGAGATGTCTTTGCCAACCTTGAGGCCCGCTCGCTTGATCGTCTGAATGGCCCCGATGGCTATTTCGTCGTTGGCGGCGAAAACGGCCGTGGGACGGGGGTTGTGGTCGAGCAGCAGTTGCATGCCCTCTTCACCAAAGGCTGTGGTGAAGTTTCCTGCAGGACAGGGCAGGGCGAAGGGGTCAATTCCTGCGAACCTTAGGGCGCGCTCGAAGCCTTCGCGCCGATGGATGGCCATTGGTGCCAAGGGGGGGCCGCCGATATGTGCAATTTTTGTATGGCCAAGTGAAAGCAGATGATTGGTCGCATCGAAGGCGGCCTGAGTGTGATCGACCCGAACGGTTGGCAAGTCTTGGCTGTCTATGGTTTCCAAGGCTGCGACGATGGGCGGGATTCGACGCTTCGTGTCGGCAAGGGCTGCGGCGTCCGCGCTCGTGACCAGAATGATGCCGTCGGCCCGGCGGCTTGCGACCTGATCAAGAAAGAGCTTTTCGCGTTCCGGATCGCGTTCTGTATGGCCCATTAGGACCATGTACCCACAGTCTCGCGCGGCACGCTCCACGCCTCTAAACACTTCGAGGAAGAACGGGCTAAGGCTTGGCACAACAACGAAAACCAGCCGACTTTCGCGAAGCCTAAGGTCGCGGGCCATGAGATTGGGTTGGTAGCCTAGCCGTTCAATCGCCGCCAAAACGCGAACGCGCGTGTCGTCTTTCAACAGCTCAGGATGAATGAGCGCCCGCGATATGGTCGCGACCGAAAGGCCGAGTTCTTTGGCCACTTCTTTGATGGTGGCTGGCTTGGTCTGCTGACGGTTTTTAATTGCGCAACCCAATCTTTGCGGCCCGCGCGCGGGCAAGATCTTACTCTATCGCGCTGTGATGCCGCGCCTTCGATGAATAGGCAAGCGTGGGCTATCGTTAGAGGGCCGAGATCGCGGGCTAAAATCGCAAAAATGGGGCTATTTTATCGGCACGAGCCGGATAACCATGCCCGGTGTTGGTGCCGATAGGCTCAGGCCTGTGCCCGACCCTGTCGGGACCTGCAGGAGGATGTAGAGCAAACCATCCGGCCCCGGAACGACGGTGCGCGTGCGACCGAACTGACCGAAAAGAGTTTCTTGCGCCACGACTTGGCGACCTTTGGTTTCCAGTCTCAGCAGTTGTTGGCCAGCGAGGGCCGCGACAAACAGATTGTTTTTCCAACCCGGATATCGCGTCCCAGAATAGAAGTTGATGCCGCTCGGGGCCAAGGTTGGTGTGTAATAGACAATCGGCTGTTCCATGCCGACCTCGTGGGTTTTGGTGATGCCCGGTTGGATCCCCATCGAGATCACGCCCCAGCCATAGTTTTTCCCAGGCTCGATGATGTTGATCTCATCCCCGCCTGTGGGGCCATGTTCAGATTCCCAAAGTTGGCCGGTGACGGGATTCCAAGCCAAACCCTGCGGGTTGCGATGGCCGTAGCTCCAAATGGTCGGTATTGCGCCGGGCGTCTTGACGAACGGATTGTCGGCAGGGACTGAGCCGTCGTCATTGACGCGGTGGATCTTGCCCAGCGGACTAGACAGATCCTGCGCGTTCTTCATCTCGCCGCGTTCACCCAGCGTGTAAAACAGGTGACCCTTCTGATCGAACAGAAAGCGTGACCCGTAATGTGCACCGCTCGTGGTGTAGAGCGCCGTTGGCGCGCGGAAAATCTCTTGGTTATCGACCCATTGATTGTTGCGGATCTTGCCGCGCACCAGAACCGTCATCGATGGCGCGTTCGGCGCGCGAAAGGGCGACGTGCCGGGCGCTGGGGGAGGGGGTGGGACGGCCCCAGGTGCGAGTTCAGCATAGGAAAGATAGATCCAGCCGTTTTTTGAATATTGTGGGTGGACGGCCACATCCAGCATGCCCCCATCTTGGCGGACCCAAGGCGTGGGGGTTCCAGCGACGGGTTCCGGCGCGAGCTTGCCGTCCTTACCGATGATCCGCAGCCGCCCGGCGCGCTCTGTGACCAACATGCGGCCATCGGGCAGGAAGCTGAGACCCCAAGGGGTATCAAGGCCGCGTGCGATGACTTCGAGTTTAAAGGTCTGTTTTTGACTTTTTATGATCTGACCATCGGGGTCCGCAACGAAGGTTGGCTTGCCCTTAAGGGTCGCGGCCTGCAGACGCATATAGGCAACGACTTGGGAAATTTGACCTTCACTATAGACGCTCTCAAAGGCTGGCATTCCGTTGGCGACGGCACCCTTCGCGATCTTCCCGGCCAAAACCCCATCGCTTGCAGACAGCAACCGTTCGCTCAGCAAGCTTGGCCCGCGTTCATCGGCTAGGGTTTTCCCATGACAGCCCGAGCAGGTGCCGTTGAAGATCTGCGGCCCTGTTTGTGCCGAGAGGGTGGTTGGAATGGGAGCCTCTTGACGCATCGGCGGCGTTTGCGCTGAGGCGTTTAGAGGCAGAAGGGCGAGCAAGAGCCCAAGGCCGATCAAAAGATATCGAATGGGCCGACTCAATGTCTGCAAACGATCGCTCATTCAATTTTCCTCAGGACACGCAGCATTCCATAACCCTTCCAACGCTAGCTCAGCAGGGAATGCTAGCGTGCCATAGGTCTCGGTACTCATAGAATGAGAGGCGGCCCGATCCGACTCGATATGTTCTCAAAGAGTGAGAGGGTGTGGCTGTAAGGGGGCGGTCCGCCTGTATCCTTTTCTCGATTTCCTGTCGCATACTGACAAATGTCAAAACCGCCTTTTGCGTGACATCGGCCGCGAACTATTGAATTTTCACGACTTTTTCGGCCGAGGGGGTGAAAAAGTTGGTTTCGCGGCCATTAGCACTGCATTGGCCATTTGGAAATTGAACCTGCGCAAACGCAGGCGGGGTAGGGAGAAAACTATGTCTAAACACCTGAATTCGGGCCATGCGTCCTTGAACGGTCCACGCGCCTTTCTTCTCAGCTCAACAGCCGCAGTGGCACTTTTTGCTGCGCCGCATATGGCCTTTGCAGCGGATAAGGCTCCTGCTGCAGACGAGCCTGCTGTAGAAGAAATCATCGTCACGGGTTCTAGCATTCGCGGCGTCGCGCCAGTCGGATCGGCCTTGATCGGTGTGACCCGTGACACCATCGCGACGCAGGCTCCTGCCAACGTCAAGGAATTGATGTCGTCGATCCCACAGCTGGGTAACTTCGGTGCCAATGCCGAGCAGTCGACCTCCAACCGCTTCCGCACGGCGGGCTTCCAGCCCAACATTCACAATTTGGGTATCTATGCGACCCTGACCCTGTTCAATGGTCACCGCATGGCCCCAACGGGTGGTGAAGCGGTGTTCCCAGACCCCTCCAGCATCCCGGTTATTGCCCTGCAGCGCGTGGAAGTCGTCGCCGATGGTAGCTCGGCTGTTTACGGCTCTGACGCCGTCGCGGGCGTGGTCAACTTCATCTATCGCAAGAATTTCGAAGGCATCGAGGCATCCGCCACCTACGGCTTCAACGACACTCGCTATGAGAAGCGCGACTTTGGCCTCCTCGGTGGGCACACCTGGGAGGGCGGCAGCATCATGGCTGCCTATGAGCACTCCGAGAACAAGTCGCCCTTGAACGTTGAAATTCCCCGCCTCGCTCTTGGCGGCAACCTGACCAGCCTGGGCGGCCGCGATCTGCGCGGTACCACCTGCTTGACACCTAACGTGACCGTAGCGGGCAAGACCTATGCCTATCCCGCCATGACGCTCGGCAAAAACATCTGCGGCGTCCTGAACGAGACCAAGGTTATCCCTGACGGCAAACGAGATGCTTTCTTGGTCACGGCCCGTCAAAAGGTCACCGATTCCGTCGAGCTTTGGACGGAGGTGAACTATTCGAAATATGACACCCTGCGTTTGGGCACCCAGAAGGCTCTGAACCTGACGGTCCCAAGCACGAACCCCTATTTCATGCTCCCCCCCGGCGTTACAGCCTCTAGCCTGAGCTTGACCCGCAGTGCCCAAGGCCTGTTCCCCGGCGTTGTCGGCGTTCAATATGCCAAGCTGCTCGCGGTTACGGGCGGTGCAGATATTGATCTTGGCAGGGGCTGGCGCGGAAACGTGATGGTTCACGCCTCCAAGACCAATGACTACAACAGTGACCCTGAACTGGATCTGCTGGCGGCTCAACGTCTGGCCAATGGCACGACTAAGGCGACGGCCCTGAACCCCTTTGGTCAAGCCGCTGATAACGATCCCGCCGTCTTGGCGCAGATCAACAACAACTATTCGCAGATCAACAAGTCCAGCCAGCGGATGCAAGAACTGCAGGTCAAGGCTGACGGCACACTGTTCAAACTGCCCGGCGGTGACGTGCGCGCTGCCTTTGGTGCCGACTATCGTGGTGAGCAGGCCATCCAATTGCAAACGGCCGGTTCACCCGGACCGAACCTTTTGCTGGTCCGCAACGATAATATCAGCCGTTCGGTCGCTGCTGTGTTCGCCGAATTGAACATCCCACTGGTTGGACCGGATAACGCCATCCCAGGCGTTAAGAGCTTGGTGCTCTCATTGTCGGATCGTTACGACAACTACGAAAAGCTTGGCGGAGCGAGCAACCCAAAATACGGCGTTGTCTGGTCACCGATCGATAGCGTTTCGCTGCACGCCTCGTACGGCACGTCCTTCGCCGTGCCAAATATCGGCATGATCACCAGCATCTTCGGTGTGCCTCAGCCCAATACGGCGACCAACCTGACGGTGGCGACCACGGGTGAAAAGCTTGGCACCATCAACATCTATAACCTCGGCGGCGGTAACCCGAACCTGACGCCAGAGCAGGCCAAGACCTATTCGGTGGGCGGCGAGTTTGCGCCAAACTTCATTCCCGGCCTGCGTATGTCGGTGAACTATTACCATGTCGACTATAGCAACCTGATCTACAAGCCGACCCGTGCGGACGTCGTTACCAATGCGGCCTTCGTCAACTCGCGGATCATTCACCCAACGCAGGCTCAGATCGACGCGGCTATCAAGATGGCCCCGCCACAGGCACCCATCACGACCAGCTACGACATGCTGTTCAACTCGTTCGCCATCAATCTGGGCGTTCGTGAGATCGCAGGCGTTGACTATGACGCCTCCTATCGTTTGAGCACCGAAAAGTTCGGCACGTTCAACTTCAGCGCCAACGCCAACAACCAGACCAAATATGCTCAGCAGGTTGTTCCAGGTACGGCGTTCACCTCGCGTCTCGGTACATCTGATGCACCGAAATGGAAGGCCGTGTTCCGCACCGTTTGGAACAAAGACAACATCACGCTGTCGGCTCAGGCCAACTATATCAGCACCTTCATGAACACGACCATTACGCCGAACCAAGAGGTTAAGGCCTTTACGACCCTCGATCTGGTGGGCTCCTATGCCTTGCCAGCCTTTGGTCCGACCAAGGGTTCAACCATCCAGATCCGTGCTGCCAATGCACTGGACAAGGAACCTCCATTCTACAACGACGCAACGGGCTATTTCCCCGCTCTAGCGTCGCCCTTCGGACGGACGATCGACGTGACGCTTCGCGCGTCATTCTAAATCCCAACAAGGTGATCTGCTCGGATCGGGCAGATCATCTCGAGGGCTTCAGCGCCGCTCTTTCCCCAAGAGCGGCGCTTTTCTTTGTCTGGGGTCCAAAATGGGTACAAGCCATCACAGAGTGAGAGATGGTTTGGGCAATAGGCCCGGCTCAGATTGCTCGGCGGTGATAGCCTGCCTAACTTAATGTCCAAAGTTCCGGGGCTGAAGGCCTTTGCCGCGCCGGGATAATCGGGAGATGAGCGCATGAAATCTATAAGCCTGTTGATCGTGTTGGGACTAGCAACCTCCTCGATGGCCATTGCCCAGGACGTGCCCAATGCCAGTTCAGCGCCAAGCGCTGCGCCTGCCGCTCCGCAAGCGCGCCCACTTCGAGCGCCCAATATGCCCAATCCGCGCGGTACTGATTCAGGAGCGGGACCGGCCTGTAACCAGCTGACACGCTATGGCGAAGTTCAGCCCGCTGGTCCGCCCGCGACGATCTATGGGGCGGGCGCACCGGTGGCAGCCGCAGCGATCTCAACGGGCCCGATTGCTGCTGCGGCCCCTGCTCGAACCGGTTCTAGCACCTTGGGCGCTGCGGGTATTGCGACGCGCGGAACCGTCATTCCGGATGCTCCGCGCCTGAACTATAAATTTGTTGAATCGCCGCAGCCTCCTCAAGGCACCATCGGCTTTGCCAATGTGAACGGTGTTGGCCTGCTTAAAAATGGCAATCTGATCGTTAATCAGCGGATGCCGATGTTCCAGATCTTGGAATATAGCCCGGACAATCGGCTGATCCGCAATATCGACCCCAACCTTGTCTCACGCCCGCACGGCATGCGCGTCGACGCGGACGACAATATCTGGATCACCGATCAGCAGTGCAGCACCGTCGTCAAGGTTCGGCCAACCGGTGAAGTGCTGATGACCCTTGGTACCTCGGGCAAGGTTGGAACTTGGGATGAGGCCAAGGGCGATCATCTGTTCAACCAGCCCACCGACGTCGCCTTTGCCCAGAACGGCGATATTTTCGTCTCCACGGGCCATGGCGGGCCGGACCCGCGTGTGGTCCGATTTGATAAGACCGGCAAGTTCATCACCACCTGGAGCTTGAAACATGCTGATGGATCGTCAGCGACCATCCACACCATCGTGGTGAACAAGAAGGGTGAGGTCTGGGTCGGCGACCGCGAGGTCAAGGTCATGCGGATCTTTGACGTGAACGGTAAGCCGCTGCGTGAAATTCAGATGAAAAACCTGATCTGCGGGCTCTTTATCGATAAGCAAAATCGGCTTTGGATGACCACGGGCCAAGACGGCATGATCATGCAGTTGGACTGGAACGGGAATATTCAGGGCTGGGTCGGCCAAGAAGGCTTTGCGGCCGACGAGTTCGGCGAGGCCCACTACATGACCATGTCCCCTGACGGTAAGACCATCTATGTCGGCGACACGGTCAATAATGACATCAAAAAGATGCAGCTAGCCAACTGACGCGGGATTAGGCCACCTGACAAATATTCAATTTATTTGTACTACCAATACAGTACAGCCACTTTTATCCGGAGTGGCTGTACTCCCATGGTTTTTCGGTTTGAAGTCAGACTTTGGGACACCAGATAAAACCGGCATCGAGGCAGGCGTCCAGAAGCTTTTCAACTACCACAGATGTATAAATCGACCCGGGTACAGTCAATTTTCACCGGTAAGGACATTGAGACCACGACTTAGCTCAAGTTTAGATTCTACGATGATTCCGAGATTGCGAATTGATATTTCTTCTAAATATGAACGATCACTCACCACGCCATCCTTCGACTGGAAGTTTGAACTTAGCGACGAGACGGTCCGTGAAGAGTGTGGGATTGATATGTGCAAGCTTAATTGTGTGTGGATTCTTTGTGATCACAACTCGATCACC
>CALFYB010000324.1 GCA_937952995.1 uncultured Caulobacteraceae bacterium | reverse complement strand
TAATGAAGCAGTTAACAGCACCAATGCTACAACGGGAAATAATCTCAATGCCGCCCAGGTCATCAATCAGATAAATATTCTGAACGCCGATTTTAAGGGCTTGAATGCGGACACAAGTCTGATCCCCACCGTATTTAAACCGGTACTGGGAAAATTTCAAGTTAATTTTTGCCTGGCGGTGGTTAATCCAACTGGCGGTGTTCTAGCAGAACCGGGTATTGACCGAATCAATCGGGTTGCGAAAGGATGGACTACGCTCCCTTATTCACAAACCTACATCGATGCAACGGTAAAACCGAACAGCATCTGGGATCCTAATCGGTACCTCAACATCTGGGTGTGTCCGCGCAGCAATAGCCTCTTGGGCTATGCCACCTTCCCGAATCCGGGGGCGACAGGTCTTTCTGGCTTATCGGCGCCCTTTGGTTCACTTCTTGCGAAAACCTCGCCCTAAACCAGTCCAAGCGCGGCCAGATGAGGCATCAGCGCCTTAGGGTCTTGGAAAAGGTGGGTGGCAAAGCCCAGCGCTTTGGCGGCCTCAATATTGGCGGCGCTATCATCGATAAACAGAAGTTGCTCAGGGGCCAGACCGCAGCGGCGGCAGGTCAGGTGATAGATATCCGCATGGGGCTTAACCATGCCTTCATCGCCCGAAATGACGATATCGCGAAAGTGCTGAAAGGCCGGGTCCATCGCAAAGACGCGCGCAGCCTTTTCAGAGGGCATGTTGGTCAGGGCGAACAGGGGCACGCCGCGGTCGTTCAGCGCCTCGATGGCCTCTATGGACTCGCGGATACAACCGTCGAACATCTCGTCCCAGCGCGCAGACCAGGCGAGGATCGCATCTCTGTAGTGGGGGTATCGGGTGATAAGGGGCAGCGCATTGTCGGCCATGGTCACGCCGAGATCGTGCTGGACGTGCCAGCCCATGCTGCAGACCTCGGTCAAGAAGCGCTCACGCTCTACCGGGTCAGAAAATATCTTTTGGTAAAGGCGCGCCGGTTCCCAGCGCACAATGACGTTGCCGACGTCAAAAAGGACGCCGACCACCGACATAGACGTCTTAGCCTTGCTTGGCTTTGAAGCGAGGATCGGTCTTGTTGATCACATAGACCCGGCCCTTGCGGCGCACGAGCTTGCAGTCGCGGTGACGCGTCTTCAACGACTTGAGCGAGCTTCTGACCTTCATAACGTCTTCTCGTTTGGCTCTCGAACAGTCCCTGCGCAAGTCGGGCGGGCCCTGTCCGGTGGATAAGGAGCGGGGTGTATAGGTTCGGCTAAGCCGTGAGTCAATCATCAGGAGCGCATCGACGCCCCGAAGGTGCATGAATTTTGACCGCACAGGCTTGTGATTGCCAGACCCGTGCGAGCCGCTTTAGACAAGGGCCTATGGATCGGCGTCTTTTCATCCGCCTCTCGGGGGCCTCTTTGGCTGTGGGCCTGCCTCAGACGGCGCTCGCGCAGGCACCGACCATGGGTCCCGACGGCGTGCCGGTTCCCGTAAGTCCTGCCCTGCCCCAAACCTCCGGTGACCCGATCTTTGACGCCTGGTTGGCTGATTTTAAAAGCCGCGCTGTCGCGGGCGGTTGGTCGTCCGAGTTGCTGACACGGGAATTGGCCGGATTGACGCCCGATCCGCGGGTCTTGGGCCTTGATCGGCGCCAGCCTGAACTGTCCAAGCCCATCGGTGACTATATCCGAGGCGTGGTGGCAGACGACCGTATCGCCATGGGTCAGGCACGGCGCTCAACCCTGCCCTTTCTGTCATCAATGGAAGAGCGCTTCGGTGTGCCCGGTCAGGTCCTGATCGCCATCTGGGGCGTGGAGACCGGCTTTGGTGCGGTGATGGGTCAGTATGATGTGATCCGCTCCATGGCCACCTTGGCCGCGCAAGGTCGCCGCCGCGCGTGGGCGGAGGCGCAGCTCTTTGCAGCGCTGAGGATCATCTCAACCGCAGAGGCGAGCCGTGAGCAATTAAAGGGCTCTTGGGCCGGGGCCATGGGTCAGACCCAGTTCTTGCCAGAGACCTATGTCAGTACGGCCTTGGATTTTGATGGCGACGGCAGGCGCGATATTTGGGGCTCATCTACCGATGGCCTCGCCTCAGCAGCCAACCTGTTGGGCAAGGGGGGCTGGAGACCCGGTCAGCCTTGGGCACGCGAAGTGCTCCTGCCGCAGGGGTTCGATGTGGGCCTATCCGAAGGCCCCAACCAATCGGCCAATGTCTGGTCAGGGCTGGGCGTGCGACCCGCAGATGGCTGGGGATGGGCCTTGGCCGATCAAGGTCTGGCCGCCAGCCTGATCTTGCCGGCCGGTGCCAAGGGCCCTGCCTTCTTGGTCTTTGCCAATCACTTTGCCATTCGAAGCTACAATAATGCGATGGCCTATGCCTTGGCGGTAGGTCTGCTTGCCGACCGGATCGCAGGTGCCGCACCGTTGGTTACGCCTTGGCCCGTCGAGGTGCCACTCAGCAATGCGGATCGATTTGGCGCGCAAATGGCGCTGGCGCAGTTGGGCTACGATGTCGGCGAGGCCGATGGCGTCATTGGCCTTCGCACCCGCAAGGCTCTGCGGTCTTGGCAGCGTTCAGTGGGCGTTCCCGCCGATGGTTATCTAACCCTTGAGGGGGTCCAAGCCCTTATGGCCTCGGCACTGATGCTGCCATCCTAGGCGTCATTAATGGTGGGGTCGGTCTCGGCCAGATCCTCACCAACGGCCTTCAGGGTCGGATTGCGGAAAGCAAAACCCAACAGCGCGATCAGAACGACGACATTAAAGGCATAGGGCAGCGGCCCCTTGAACTCGTAAAGCATCACGCCAAAGACTGGCGCGATGATATAGCAGGCACCGTTTACGGCGGTGATGGCTCCGGCCACCTCTCCCTGCTCGGTCTGATCAACGGCCAAGGACGAGCCTGCGGTAAAGCCAGGACGACCAAAGCCATAGCCGAGGCTGGTTAGGGCGAAGGCCGTGACCACGGTGGCGTAGTTGGGTGCCAAGGCCATCATCACATTGCCAAGGGCCGCCAAGCCCGCCCCCCAGCGCATCAGCTGTCTGGGGCCAATTCGCAGCATCCGGATCAGGCCCCACTGGGCCAAGAGGCCTGCGACCGCACCGGCCATCATGGCCACGCCCGTATAACCGGAGGCCTGAGCCGGAGACACGCCCATCTTGTCGATGATCAAGAAGCCGAGGGTCTGGCCGTTAATGGCCTGAGCAGAACCGACCAAAAATCCGTAAATAATGAAGGGCGTCATGCGCGGATCGCGCCACAGACCTATCTTGCGCTTAGTCTTTGGCTCTAAAGCCTGAGCCTTTACCTTGTCGGCCCAAGCGGCCCGAGATTCTGGGCCGTCATCGGGCAGGCCGATCTGCACAACGACCATCATAACAAAGGCCACAGTCGCAAAGGCAAACATCGGGCCGGACAGGCCAACCATGGGCAGGACGAACAGGGGCGCGACGGCAGGACCTAAAATGGTGCCCAGCCCGAAGGCTGAGGCGAGCGTGGCCAAGGCCCCGGTGCGCTCGAACCGTTCGGAGCGATCCGCGACATAGGCCTGGGCGGCAGGGTTGGAGGCGGAACCGACCAGACCGAAAATCGCCCGGGTCATCGCGGCCCCGGCAAAGATCACCATCGGCAAGGCCAGCTTGTTCAGGCCGGCCAGCACCACAAGGGCAAAGCCAAGCATCGAAACGCCAAAGCCTGCGAGCCCTGTCACCACCATCTTCTTGCGGCCGACCTTGTCGGATCGTTTTGCCCAAAAGGGTGCGGTAAGGGTCCAGAACAGAGCCGACATCGTGAAGATGGCCGCGATCAGCGTGTCGCGAATGCCGATCTCGCGGCCGATGGCGGGAAGAACCGACTGCATCGAGGTGTTGCCCGCGGCAACGCTCATCAAAACGCAGAACAGGATGGTAAAGGATCGGCGGCGGGTCTGCTCAGGCGTAGAGGGCAAACGGCCGGCAAAACGGCGCAAAGGATCAAGGGGGCGGCTCATGGCCAGCACCATAGACGCGTGGTCGGCCCCCGCAAACGGCACCAGAACAATTAATTTGGGACCTTGTGCCGCGGCAACACTCTAGCGGAAGCATTCCATGAGTTGCGCAAACTCCAAATTAAGCATTTCGAGCGCACAAAGCGGGATCATCGTTGGGATTTTCAGACCATGTTCCAGTTAATTGGCATTGCTCTCCTGTTTGGAGCTGTGTTTGGCACCTACATCATGACTGGCGGGAATATGGCCGTGATCATCGAGGCTGCGCCCCACGAGATGATGACCATTGGCGGCGCAGGCATTGCCGCCTTCCTGATCAGCAACAGCCTTTCGACCATCAAGGCCACCGGAGGCGGACTGGGCAAGGCCGTAGCAGGCCCCAAATGGAAGGCCAGCGACTATACGGATCTCTTGTCCCTGCTGTTCCTCTTGACCAAGACCATGAAGTCCAAAGGCGTTATCGCTTTGGAAAGCCATATCGAAAAGCCCGAAGACAGCACAATCTTCTCGCGGTTCCCAAAGATCGTTAAGGACCATTTCGCGGTGGATTTCATCTGCGACACGCTGCGCATGATGACGATGAATCTTGAAGACCCACACCAGGTCGAAGATGCGATGGAAAAGCAGCTCGAAAAGCACCATCACGAAGCGCTTGAGCCATCCCACGCCCTGCAAAATCTCGCCGATGCCCTGCCTGCCCTCGGGATCGTGGCCGCCGTGCTCGGCGTTATTAAGACCATGGGCTCGATTACGGAGCCGCCCGCAGTGCTCGGGGCGATGATCGGTAGCGCTCTGGTCGGAACCTTCCTCGGGGTGTTCCTCGCCTATGGGCTCGTCGGACCTTTCGCATCGCGATTGAAGGCGGTGATCGACGAGGAGGGGGCCTTTTACAAGATCATCCAAGCCGTCCTCGTGGCTCACCTTCACGGCAATGCGGCGCAAATCTCGGTCGAAATTGGCCGCGGAAACGTGCCAAGCGATTCTCAACCCAGCTTTTTGGAGATGGAAGAGGCCCTCGGTGCCATTCCAAATGTCTAATTCTCCCCGCCATGGTGGCTTTTTAGCATCGTAAGTTGGTTTTTAGAGCAGATCACGCTTGCGTGTTTTGCATATGACGGCATATTCATGGGTGGCGGACCAATCGAATCCTTGCCTAATGATCCAATCTCGGGTTATTGGGGCCTAAGGCGCGATTGCAACTGTCGCGCTACAACCTCCTAAGGGGACCAGGCATATGACCTCCGAAGTTCTTCGCAAACTGCTCGTCGCCGGCGCTGCCGTCGCTGCTCTCACTGTCGCCGCTTGCGGCAAGCCTGCTGAAAAGCCAGCTGAAGCTGCTACCGAAGCTGTGGCCGAATCGGCTGCTCCTGCTTCTGACGCTGCTGCTGCTGCCGCTGCTACTGACGCAGCTGCTGCTCCAGCTGATGCGACTGCCGCAGCTGAAAAGCACTAAGCTTCGCCTAACCGCGAAACTTATGAGAAAGGCCGTCCTTCGGGGCGGCCTTTTTTCGTTGTCGAAGCCTGTCTATTCTCAGCCCGTGCGCCGTGGGGTAGATCACCACAATGGCATCGCCCCTAGACCCTGACCGCACCTTAGTATCGCCCGCCCTTTTGGCCTGGGATCAGGATGGCGTTCCCCGTTCAGAGACCTATGGCGACGTCTATTTCTCGGTCGCCGATGGCCTAGCTGAATCCCGCGCTGTTTTTCTCGAAGGCTGCGGCCTGCCCAAGGCCTGGGCTGACCGATCGAATTTTGTTGTCGCAGAGCTGGGCTTTGGCACCGGATTAAACATTCTGGCGCTTTTACAGCTCTGGCAGGCTGATGGTCCGTCGCAAGGGCACCTGCATATCTTTTCCATCGAAGCCCATCCCCTCACCGCCGAAGAGGCGTCAAGGGCTTTAGGCACATGGCCAGAACTGGCTGAGCTTTCGGCGCTCCTAATTGCCCAGTGGCCGGGCCAAGCGCGTGGCTTCCATAGGATCGACCTGCCGCACCTTCGCGTGGTGATCGATGTGGCTGTGATGGAGGTCGAGGACGCGCTCAAATCGTGGAACGGCATGGCCGATGCTTGGTTCTTTGATGGATTTTCCCCAGCGCTAAATCCGCAAATGTGGCGCGACGAGGTCTTGGCTCTGGTCGCAGCCCATTCAGCACCTAGCGCGCGCTTAGCCACCTTTACCGTTGCAGGGTCGGTGCGGCGCGGTCTCGCGGCGCAAGGCTTCAAGGTCGACAAACGCCCCGGCTTTGGCCGTAAACGCGAACGGCTAGAGGCAGTTTGGCCCGGCCTCGCGCCAAGTGAATCGCGACATAGCTCGCCTGTTGTCGCTGTAATTGGTGCCGGAATTGCTGGCGCGGCGATGGTTCGGGCCTTCGAGCGAGCCGGAGTAAGGACCCACCTGTTCGAGGCTGAGCATGTCGGTGCTGGAGCATCAGGCAATCCAGCGGCCCTTATGACCCCTCGCCTTGATGCAGGTGCAGGCGTGGCGGGCATGCTGCATGCTCAGGCCTATCGTCATGCTCTCGGCGTCTACCATCGTGAGACCCCCCACGCGATCTTGGCCGAGGGCGTGATGCAGTTGGAGACGGCTCCGGCTGATTCGCGGCGATTTGATATTGTCGCCCAGCAGGACCTCTTCGAGCCGCAGGATTTCGAGAGACTGGACGTGGCCCATGCCAGCGACCGGCTGGGTGAACCGGCTCATGTCGGCGGTCTATGGATGGCACATGCCCTGAGCCTTGAGCCCTCGTCGGTTCTCCAAACTTGGCTTGGCACCGTGATCCAAGGCGCTGTGTCCAGTCTGCAAAGACGGCCAGATGGTCAATGGATCTTGCGCGATGGGCAGGGCACCGTACTGGCCCAGGTCGATCAGGTCTTTGTCACAGCGGGGGCAGGAGCGAGCCTGTTGCTGAACGACCTGCCCTTCGTTCCGGTGAGGGGACAAGCCAGTTGGACCGAGGGCGGCGCGCTTCTCAACACAGCCGCCGCTTGGGGCGGTTATGCGGTGCCGACACGTTCAGGCGTTCTCTATGGGGCCACCCACGATCGCGGCGAGACCCAAACCGATATCCGCGCGGGCGACGATGACCGTAACCGCGCCGTCCTAGAGGCGGGCCTACCCGTTCTGGCGGGCCAGTTAGAGGGGCGCGCTGTGCAGGCCCGGGCGAGCCTTAGAGCGACGGTTCCCGACCAGTTACCCGTCGTTGGTCAGATACCCGACCAGCCAGGCCTGATGGTTCTGGGCGCTCTGGGCTCGCGGGGCTTTACCCTTGCTCCCCTACTCGCAGAGCATCTGGTCGCCATAAGCTTGGGCCGCCCATCGCCCCTCCCCCGCGCAGTGATCAAGGCGCTGGAGCCAGGACGGTTTGCAGAGCGCCAGCGGCGGCGGTCGTGACCATTTACACGGGCGTTAAAGCGCCTATCTTCAATCCTTAAGGGGCGCTTAGCTTAAGGATCATCCCATATGTCAGCGCATATCTCGACCCGTAAGGCCTTGGTGTTATGCGGCCTGCTGTCAGCTTTGACCGTCGCACCCTCTGCGTGGGCGGACGAACCGGCTAAGGCCGCGCCGAAGACCGCCACACCCCGGCAATGTTTCTATTCGGCCAATATGAGCAGCTTCAGAGACGCTGGCGATCAGGCGGTCTATGTCCGTGTTGGCCTTAAGGACCTCTACCGCCTCGACCTGTTCGGTACCTGCCATGACCTGCGTTGGGCCCAGACCATTGGAGTCGAGTCGCGCGGCAGTTCTTGGATCTGCGCTGGTTCAAATTCTGATGCGGTCCTGATCGTCCCAAGCACCTTGGGTCCAGAGCGGTGCATGGTGACTG
>CALFYB010000323.1 GCA_937952995.1 uncultured Caulobacteraceae bacterium | reverse complement strand
TGTCCGATGTGCTGCGCTCAGTGCACCTGCGCGGCGCTGTGTTCTACTACCTGAGCTTTGGGCACGAATGGGCGGTGGAGGCACCGCCCGCGAAAGAAATTGCTGGTGCCGTAATCCGCACTTCCATTATAGTTGCCACCATGGGCTAGGCCTAAAGCATGGCCAAATTCGTGCGCTATGGTCAGTCGCCCATAGGTCAGATAGTCGTAATTTCGGCTGCTCGCGTAGTTTATATTGACGTGGACATCGCCCGAGGCTGACGTTGGATCCGTATTACCTGGCATATAAGCATAGGCGGCGGACCCATCTGCGGCCGAATAGTTCGAAAACAGGATGGTAGCGTTGTTGGAATAGGCCTGCTCGCCAACCGTCCCGGTTCCAACGCGATTGAATTTCACATTGGCGACATCGGTCCAAGACACCAACATCGATAGGGTGAAGTTGATCTCCGCCTCGGTGAATCGTGAAAAACTGGCCGGATCGGTGGTGGTCGCGAAACTTTTAAAGGCGAACGTCAGGTTGGTGACACCATCAACCTTACCATCGGAGCCATCGAGCCAACGATAGCCACTCCGGGTCAGGATATCGGCAGCCTCTGAGGCGGTTTTCGAAACCTTCCCATTGACGATCAGGCCACCGCCGCGCGCACTTCCGACCTGCAGAGCCATAGGGACGTCTTTCTCAAGTTCTGGTCGTGCCCGCTACGAGACGCAGCAACAATTTTTCAATAGTTAAGCAATTGTTACTATAGCATCCAACCGTGGGTCGCGTCCTGCTGGCCCGTGATCTTCAGAACAAAATCTGCCACACCGTCGCCATTGACATCCGCACTGAAGGTCGAGGTGTTGGTCGTTGCATCATAGGTCAGTGTCGCTTGACCCGCCTGCTTGCTGAAGGCGCTCACAAAGCTGAAGGCCTGATCCCCGGCCAGCGTCGTGTTCGCATCCAGAGCTGAGAGATTAATATAATCCCCGTCCGCCCAAGTGAAATCCGTAATTAATTCAGGAGCCGCAGCGGTACTGTCGGTCAAGGCGGTGAAAATAAAGGCATCGGCCCCCGCCCCACCGGTCAGCGTATCCTTGCCGCCACCACCGGTGAGGAAGTCGTTGCCCGCGCCGCCATTGAGGACGTTGGCGGCGCTATTTCCGATCAGGATATTGTTCGCGCCATTGCCCGTACCATTGATCGCCGCTGTTCCGGTGAGGGTCAGGTTCTCAAGGTTCGCGCCAAGGGTGTAGGTGACGGCCGCATTGACCGTATCGGTGCCTTCATTAGCCAGTTCCGTGACCACGTCACCGGCGACGTCGACGAAATAGATATCATCACCCGCACCACCGATCAGGGTGTCGATACCGGCACCACCGTTCAAAACGTCGTTGCCAGCTCCGCCGGTCAGGATGTTGGCGGCGGCATTGCCGATCAACATGTTATTCGCGGCATTTCCTGTCCCGTTAATCGCCGTAGTGCCCGTGAGGGTCAGGTTCTCAAGGTTGGCCCCGAGCGTATAGGTGATCGCAGCATTAACCGTGTCGGTGCCTTCATTGGCCAGCTCGGTAAGAATATCGCCAGCGACGTCTACAAAATAGATGTCGTCACCGACCCCGCCGACCAGCGTGTCGATCCCTGCGCCGCCATCGAGCGTGTCATTGCCGAGACCGCCTGTCAGAACGTTCGCAGCGGCATTGCCGATCAGCACATTGTTCAGCTCATTGCCGGTCCCGTTGATCGCGGCCGTACCGGTCAGGGTCAGGTTCTCGAAATTGGCCAGCAGCGTGTAGGTGAAGGCCGCCTTGACCGTATCGGTCCCTTCATTGGCAAGCTCGGTAACCACGTCGGTCGCGACATCGATCACATAGGTATCGTCGCCCAGGCCGCCTGCCATCGTATCACTGCCGGTACCACCATCGAGGATGTTGGCCGCACTGTTGCCGATCAGGATATTGTTGACCGTGTTGCCCGTGGCGTTGATCGCGGCCGTACCGGTCAGGGTCAGGTTTTCAAGATTGGCACCCAAGATATAGGTAATGCTCGACCTGACCGTATCGGTGCCTTCGTTGGCCAGTTCCGTCACCTTGTCACCGGTCGCATCGACGACATAGGTGTCATCGCCCGTTCCGCCGGTTAGGGTATCGCTGCCCGCGCCACCGTCGAGAATATCATTGCCCGCGCCGCCCGTGAGGATGTTCGCCGCCGTGTTTCCAATGAGGATATTGTTCGAGGCGTTGCCCGTGCCATTGATCGCCGTCGTGCCGGTCAGGGTCAGGTTTTCTAGCGTGGCACCGAGGGTATAGGTAATGGCCGAATTGACCGTGTCTGTGCCTTCATTGGCCAGTTCGGTGATGATGTCGCCAGCAACATCGACCACATAGGTGTCGTCACCAAGTCCGCCGACCATCGTGTCAATGCCAGCACCACCGTTTAGCGTGTCGTTGCCCGCGCCGCCCGTCAAAATATTAGCGGCCGCATTGCCCGTAATGACATTGTTCAGCTCATTGCCGGTACCATTAATGGCCGTCGTGCCGGTTAGGGTCAGGTTTTCGACATTGGCACCCAGCGTGTAGGTGATCGCCGACTGAACCGTGTCGGTGCCTTGGCCCGCCAGTTCGGTGACCACGTCACCGACGACATCCACGACATAGGTGTCATCGCCCAAGCCGCCAGCCATCGTATCGTTGCCAGCACCGCCGTTGAGGATGTTGGCAGAACTGTTGCCGATCAGGTTATTGTTGGCCGTGTTGCCCGTCGCGTTGATCGCGGCCGCACCGGTCAGGGCCAGATTTTCGAGGTTGGCACCCAGCGTATAGGTGACGGAAGATAGAACAGAATCCGTACCTTCATTGGCCAGTTCTGTAATAATATCTCCAGCAACATCAACCACGTAGGTGTCGTCGCCAGTTCCGCCGACTAGGGTGTCGATCCCTGCCCCCCCGTCAAGATTATCATTGCCTGCGCCACCGGTCAGGATATTGGCCGCGCTATTGCCGATCAGGACATTGTTCGCGGCATTGCCGGTGCCATTGATCGCCGCTGTTCCCGTGAGGGTCAGATTTTCAAGGGTGGCACCCAGCGTATAGGTAAAGCTGGCCTTGACCGTGTCGGTGCCTTCATTGGCCAGTTCGGTGATCACGTCCGTCGCGACATCGACAACATAGGTGTCATCACCTGTTCCGCCGATCAGGGTGTCGCTGCCCGCGCCACCATCAAGCGTGTCATTGCCCGCGCCGCCGGTCAGAATATTGGCCGCGCTATTGCCGGTGATGACGTTATCGACGGCGTTACCCGTTCCATTGATCGCGGTCGTGCCGGTGAGGGTCAGATTTTCAAGGGTGGCACCCAGAACATAGGTAAATCCGGCCTGAACCGTATCGATACCTTCATTGGCCAGTTCGGTGATGACGTCCGCCGCGACGTCGACCACATAGATGTCGTTGCCTGTGCCGCCGACGAGGGTGTCGCTGCCTGCCCCGCCATCGAGCGTATCATTGCCCGCGCCGCCGGTCAGGATATTGGCGGCGACATTGCCAATGAGAACATTGCCCAAATCGTTACCGGTGCCAGTGATGGCCGCGGTGCCGGTCAAGGTTAGGTTTTCGACGTTAGCCGCCAAGACATAACTGACCGAGGACTTAACTGTGTCGATGCCTTCATTGGCCAGCTCGGTGACAATATCTCCTACATTATCAACGATGTAGGTGTCATCTCCGAGGCCGCCGATTAAGGTGTCGGTACCCGCGCCGCCGTCAAGACTGTCATTCCCCGCACCGCCGATGAGCTTATTGCTGACAGCGTTACCGATCAGGGTATCCGCACCCACACCGCCGATGGCGTTTTCGATGACCGCGCCGATCGCAATGGATACGGTCCCAACAAGGCCGCCCACGTGGGAGAAGGCCCCCGCGCGAAGGTCGATGGTCTGGTTTTGCCCGTAACCGGAGAAATCAAACGTATCGTTGCCGCCCGCATCCCAGACGCAGAAGACAACAGCACGCGCCACGCCGTTGACCGACGCGGAGAACCAATCGCGGTCTGCGGTCGAATTGAAGCCATAGACCGTGTCCGTCGTGCGGGTGGTCATATTGGCCCCGTACAGCTTCTGCATCGCTGTGATGTCGTCCATCAGGGGCGACGATGCATAGATGTTCGCCGTCTCGCCGGTCGAACTGCCGTCGAAATAGCTCATCAGCGTATACTGACGACTATCTTCCAAATAGGCGGCGTTGGTGCTGTAGGTGAAGGTCGCACCCAAGGTGGCATTGTAGTCGCCAGGATGCTGTAGCCCCAGGGCGTGACCAAACTCATGAGCAATGGCGAGCGCGCCATAGGTCATGTAGTCGTAGATCTGACTGCTTGGGTTGTAGTAATTGACGTAAACATCGCCCGCATTGGACGCAAAATCTGTCGCGCCCGGCATGTAGGCATAGGCCGCATTACCGTCATTCAGATTGTAATTTGAAAAGAGGATCGTGGCGTTGTTCGAATAGGCCGCGTCACCGGTTGTGCCTGTACCCACCCGATTGAACTTGACGTTGGCCACATCCGACCAAGACGTCATCATATTCAGCGTGAAGTTTATCTCTGCTTCCGTGAACCGCGTGAACCCTGCTGGGTCCGTTGCTGCAGCCGTGCTTTTGAATGCAAAGGACAGGTTGGTTATACCGTCAACCACACCGTCGGAACCGTCCAGCCACTTATATCCACTGCGCGTTATAATGTCGGCGGCTTGAGCAGAAGTCTTCGATACCAAGCTGGTTGACGAAACCAGACCCGTCGCCGTCGGGGTGCCGCGCGTGTCACCGACCTGCAAAGTTTGCTTGGTCGTGGTGGAGTTGGTGAAGGGATTGGCCTTCGTCAGGCCCTGTGCTCCCGCGTAAAAAAGACCAAAAGGCGCGCCAAAGTCGGATCCGACGCCTGCCCCGCTCAGCCCTCCGAATGAGGAGTCATCAAAGTCGCGGCCTAAACGCGCCTCTGAGTCGTTAAAAGAAAAATGACTATTCACAGCAATCAGTCTCTATTGAATTCAACGATCTAATGTCTCTAGCGGTGGATTAGCATCTGCGATTTTAGCAAACAATATAACCATCGTTATAGGAACGCGCCGAGAACGGTGAATCTCCGGGTGAAATAAAATCGAAATTAACCTTAACAAACGCGCAGAAATTCGAACCCGAAAAATGCGACGACTACAAAAAATACAACTCAGTTAATGAATATTAATTATTTATACAACAAAAATAGCGATAAATACATGCCTATAAAGACGTGTTTTGGATAAATGAAAATATAAATGCAATTTTATTCGGCATTATTCCGCAGTAGCGCAACCTTTAAACCAAACCCAAGAAGTCTTTCTTACCAATCTCGACGCCATTATGACGCAGGATCGCGAAGGCCGTGGTCAGGTGGAAGTAGAAGTTCGGCATGGCCTGTTCGAGCAGGTAGGCCCGCCCCTTCACGACCGTGGATTCGCCGCGCCGGATCAGCGTGATATCCTTGTCTTCGGACCCATCGATCTGATCAGCCGTAAAGCCCTCAACAATGGCGAGGGTGTTGGCCACCCGCGCGATGAGGTCCGGGAAGCTGGCCTCGACATCGGCGAAACTGGTGGGTTCCTCGCCCGCCAAACGCGCGACAGGACCCTTTGCAAAATCGGTGCAGAGGTGAATTTGACGGTTGAAGGGCAGCATGTCCGGAAAGAGCCGCGCCTGCAAAAGCGCATTGGGATCGATACCGCGCGCTTCGATGTGGGCCTGCGCCTTACCCAGGATGCCCAACAGTGCCCGCAAACCTTGCGCGAAAACCGGTGCCGAAGCCTGATACATCGAGAGCTGCATGGTAAATCCTCACCGGGTCGGAGCGACTAGGGACGGACCTTCTAGCGATCCAATCCGTCCCTGTCGCTGCCAATCGGTTAAGCCGGCTAAAGCGTCGCGGCGCTCAGGTCCCCATTCACAGCGGCCTTGAACAGAGCCGTCATAATCTCCGGGGTCGTCGCGCGCGGATTGCTGCCGGTGGAGGGATCATTTTGCGCGTGGATACCAATCGTGTCGGCCTGGTCCAAAGGAACGCCAATGGCCCCAAGGGCGTCTGGAATGCCCAACGCTTCACGAAAGCTCAGGACCCAAGCGAGCACAGCGTCAAAGCCATCCCCTTCAAGACCCAAGAACCGCGCCAGCCGGTCCATGCGCTCTGCGATGGCCGGGCGGTTGAACATCATCACATAGGGCAGGACGATGGCGTTGGTCAGGCCATGGTGGGTGTTATAGAAGGCCCCGACCGGGTGAGAGATGGAATGGACGGCCCCCAGCCCCTTCTGGAACGCGGTCGCCCCCATGCTGGCCGCTGCCAACATCATGGCCCGCGCTTCAATGTCCTTACCATCAGCATAGGCACGGGGTAGGAAGTCCTTGATCAGCCTCATACCTTCCAGTGCGATACCGTCCGCCATCGGGTGGAAACCCGGCGCGCAATAGGCTTCGAAACAATGGACGAAGGCATCGATCCCGGTCGCAGCTGTAATGTGGGCAGGCAGACCCGTGGTCAGTTCCGGATCGGAAATCACCAGCACCGGCATCATCTTGGGATGGAAGATGATCTTCTTCTCATGGGTGTCTTCATTGACGACCACCGAGGCGCGGCCAACTTCTGAGCCGGTCCCAGATGTGGTTGGCACGGCGATCACCGGCGCAATCCCAGCCGGATCGGCGCGCGTCCACCAGTCGCCAATATCTTCGAAGTCCCATAACGGGCGGGTTTGACCCGACATGAAGGCAATGGCCTTGCCGACATCAAGGCCAGAGCCGCCGCCGACTGCGATCACACCGTCATGCTGGCCTGCGCGGTAAACCGAAACGCCATCGTCGACATTCTTGGCGACGGGGTTGCCTTGAACCTCGGCATAGAGGGCGAAGGGAACCTTGGCAGCGTCCAGCGCCTGACGGACCGACGCGATGATGCTGCTGTCGGCCAAGCCCTTATCGGTGACAACCAAGGGATTGAGCATTTTGTTGGCGACGCACTGGGCCCCCAACTCTTGAATTCGGCCAGGTCCGCTGATGATTTTCGTCGGATAGTTCCAGTTGCCAGTCAGTACGGCGGTCATGATTAATCCTTGGTCGAAAGACGGAAATGATAGGACTTGGCGCGGGTCAAATGCTCATAGCCAAGGCGGCTGAGGGTCACACCCCGGCCCGTATCCTTGACGCCCGTCCAAGCCAGCGCGGGGTCCAGATAGTCGCAGCGATTGAGAAAGACGGTGCCGGTCTCAATCTGGCTGGCAATGGCGTGGGCCGCGACGGGATCCTCGCTCCAGATCGCAGCGGTCAGGCCAAAGGGGCTGTCATTCATCAAGCCGATGGCCTCAGCATCGCTCGACACCTTCATGATGCCAACCACGGGCCCGAAGGACTCATCGCGCATCACCGACATCGAATGGTCAACGCCGGTCAGGATCTGCGGGGCCATATAGGCGGTGCCGTCGGCATTGGCGGGGAAGTCTGCTGGATCGAGGTGAGCCTTGGCACCGGCCGCAACCGCCTCTGCGATCTGGCCGCGCACAAACTCTGCTGCCGAGGCCTTGACCATGGGACCGAGCGTCGTGCTCGCATCCATCGGCGAGCCCAGCACATAGGTCTTGGTCAGAGCCACAGCCCCTTCGACAAAGGCATCATAGAGCGCCTCATGGACGTAGATCCGCTCAATGCCGCAGCAGCTCTGGCCCGAATTGAAGAAGGCCCCATCGACCAAGGTCTCGATAGCATGGTCCAGATTGGCATCGGCCCGCACATAGGCCGGATCCTTGCCGCCAAGCTCAAGCCCGACGCCAATGAAGTTCCCTGCGGCG
>CALFYB010000322.1 GCA_937952995.1 uncultured Caulobacteraceae bacterium | reverse complement strand
GGCGCATCGTTCAGATAGAGCGCGACATTGGGCTGCGAGCCGGCGGTGCCGGTGATTTGCAGGCCCGGCGTGTCTGTGGACAGGCCGCGAATATACATGGCCGAGGTGCCTGGGCCCTGCGAAGCCGTGCGGACGTTCGGCAGATATTCAACCAGCTTTTCGAAGTTGGCGATGTTCAGCTTCTGGAGCGACTCGCCGCCGAGCGCCTGAATGGCCACGGGGATCTTGTTGACCGCCTCTTCGCGGCGCGTGGCCGTCACGACGATGTCTTCAATGGCGCGATCGTTTTCGACAGCTGCGGCTGGCGCATCCGCTGCGAAGGCGGCTCCTGCCCCCATCGAGACCAGCACCGCTGCTGCGGTGGAGACCATTAGGTATGCTTTCATTTTGTTCCCCGTTTGGATCCTTTGGTTCGCCCAAAGGTTATCGAAATGACTTTAAACCGTGTTCGCGGGGTTTGATGTCAGCAATTGACCAAAATTTGGGGATCGGTAAATTTTATTGTGAATTGTGAGCTTTCTGTCACGAAAGCGTCAATTTTTGGCGATAAATTTAATATATTCAATGCGTTGATGTGACGCACGCAAGCTGCGACTTGAGGGCCACAGTCCAAACCAAAGGGTCTGAAGCCCCGCCTCAAATTGGCATGTGCCTATGATTTTTTTGCAAGCGGCAGCCGCCGAACGGCTGGTGTGGTGGTTTACCTAGACACCACCCTGATAGGGGCCGGAGCCCTAGGCTATCAGTAGATCGACATTGGAGCGGGCGAAGAGATTCGAACTCTCGACCCCAACCTTGGCAAGGTTGTGCTCTACCACTGAGCTACGCCCGCGCTCCAGGACATCGAAATGTCCGCGTCGAGGGCGGGCTTATGACAGAGGGGCTAAGGCTTTGCAAGGCCCTTCTCGCCCTAGGCGGCGGAAGTTTGTCCCCATCGTTCAGAGCTTGACCCGGGTCGGGGCAAGGCGGCGGCGATTGACGTGGTCGGCAGGTGCAGTTCCTAGATCATCGGGGATCTCCCCTTTGAAATAGTATCTCTGCCAAGCCTCCTTAACGGCGGCCGGATCCTGTTTGGCTAAACGTTTGTTGAAGTCCGTCCGCTCGCGGTTCCACGCCTCATATTGCCCGCGCAATACGGGCTCGGAGTCGAAAGATCGGATGACCGGTTCAAAGGCCTCCAAGGCCTTGTCCTGGACCAGTGTAAAGAAGCAGAACGGCTCACCGCGCTCAAACCGCACCTTCCCGGGGCGGGTAAAGGCCCAGTTCATGGTGAAGGGAAAGGGCAGCCAATCGGTCTCGACCAGACCTGACAGGGCCTGGATGCCATCCTTGATTAGGTTCGGTGGCCCCTGAACCATCATCGACCATTTAAGGGGGGTGCGAAACATATAGCCGGGATGGAAGGTCATGATGCCTTGGGTGAAGTGCGACACCACAAACTCATGAAAGCCGACATAGGGTGTATCGGGCCTGAAGGTGATGTCGCTCTTTTCGGGGCCGCCATTCCACTCCGCCGTAAAGCCGACAGGGCAAAGAATTTCCCAGCCACTGGTATTGGCCATGGTCAAGGGCAAGCAGCGATAGGGATGGCGCTCAGAGAAGGCGTCCATCCAATCCCGGTTCGGCCGTCCCGGCACGATCTCGGGCGGGCGGCTCATGGTGGGAAAGCACTCTAGGTCCATCGGATGAGCCTCTCATGGCGCAGATCTGGGAAGGTCCCTCAGTAACCGGGCCAGAGCCCCATCGTCCAGTGCCAAGCGCTAATCGGCCTTGAGCATCAAGCCCTGCCGCCCTAAATCAGTCCCATGACCCAAGCCACCCCCCAAGACCTGTTCGCCCTGCTTGATGGGCTCGGCATCGCCCACACCACCTTTGAGCACGAACCCGTCTTTCGGGTCGAAGAGGGCGCGCATATCAAGGCGGCCCTGCCCGGCGGTCACAGCAAGAACCTGTTCTTGAAGGACCATAAGGGTCAGATCTGGCTGATCTCGGCGCTGGACAGCACCCAGATCAACCTCAAGGCCCTGCCCAAGGTCATCGGGTCGGGGCGGCTATCCTTTGGCTCAGAAGCGCTGCTTCTCGAGGTCCTCGGTGTTCGGCCAGGTTCGGTCACGGCGCTAGCCCTCATGAATGACACTGAAGGCCGCGTTCGGTTCGTACTCGATAGCGCCCTAGTGGCAAAAGAGCCGGTCAATTTCCATCCCTTGCACAATGGGGCAACCACAGGCCTTTCGATTGAGGGCCTGATGACCTTCCTCAAGGCGGTGAACCACGAGCCAATGGTTGTTGATCTTGAAATGGCCGTTTGATCGGTCTTTGCCTGACCGTTGACATTGCACTCACGGCCTACCGAGACCATCTTAAAGACTGATCCCCTGACCAAAGACGACAAGGACGGACCATGTTGGGACTGACCCCCGCCTCCACCCCAAAGCCCAATGGCGCGGCAGAAGGCCTGATTAAGGACGGTACGGACGCCAGCTTCATGGTCGACGTGATCGAAGCTTCGAAGGTTCAGCCCGTCATTGTTGATTTCTGGGCAACCTGGTGCGGCCCGTGCAAGACCCTCACCCCCGCCATTGAAAAGGCCGTCATCGCCGCGAAGGGCGCGGTAAAGCTGGTCAAGATCGATGTCGACAAGAACCCTGCCTATGCCGGTCAACTGCGCGTTCAATCGATCCCCGCCGTCTATGCCTTCGTCAATGGCCAGCCGGTCGATGGCTTTATGGGCGCGGTGCCTGACAGCCAATTGAAGGCCTTTATCGAAAAGCTAGCGGGCCCCGCTGGCCCTACCGACATTGACGAGCTGTTAGCCGAAGGGGCGGCGTTTTTGGCTGAAGCCGATCTTGCCGGAGCGGGACAAGCCTTCGCCCAAGCGCTCGAAATCGATCCCGAGAACGTCAAGGCATTGGCCGGTCTGGCCCGATGCTATCTCAATAGCGGTGATCTTGACCGCGCAGCCGAGCTGATTGCCATGGTCCCTGCCGGGGCCAAGGATGCCAGCCTCGACAGCGTCAAGGCGGCGCTTGCCCTCGCTTCGGCCCCGAAATCAGAAACATCCGGCCTCGAAGACCAGATCGCTGCCAATCCAGATGACCATGAGGCCCGATTCACCCTCGCCGTTGCCCTAGCGGCCCAAGGACAGCTTGGCGCAGCGGCCGACCAGTTGCTGATGATCATTGAGCGCGACAGGGCGTGGAATAATGATGCCGCTCGCAAGCAACTGCTGACCGTGTTTGAAGCCGCTGGTCCAATGTCAGAAGTGGCTAAGCAGGGTCGTCGTCGGTTGTCTTCCATTCTGTTTTCTTGATCGGGGTACGCGGATGACAAGCGTCAAATATCATCAGGTCTCGGACCTGCCGTTGAACATTCCGGTCTTTCCACTGAGCGGGGCATTGATGCTGCCTCACAGCCAGCTACCCCTCAATATTTTCGAGCCGCGCTATTTGAATATGATCGACGATGCCATGATGGGCGATCGGGTCATTGGCATGATCCAGACCGTCCCGGGGGGAGATCGGTCCCAACCCAACTTGGCAAATGTTGGGTGCTTAGGGCGCATCACAAGCTTTTCAGAAACCCCAGATGGTCGCTACCTCATCACCCTTACAGGGCTTTGCCGCTTTAAAATCGATACAGAACTGCCGGTGACAACGCCCTATCGCCAGGTCCACGCTGACTATACGGGGTTTGATGAAGACTTCAGGGCCCTTGATGACGATGCCAACTTTGATCGCGCCCGGTTTCTGTCGGTTTTAAAAGGTTTTCTCGACCATCACGGGCTAGAGATTGACTGGAATGGCGCTGAAAATGCTCCCTCCGAGCCTTTGGTGACCAGCCTTGCCGCCGCGCTTCCTTTTTCACCGGTAGAACGTCAGGCCCTACTCGAGGCTCACAGCCGGTCAGATCGCCTTGAGGTGCTCGTTGCCCTCATGCAAATCAATGCTGCCGAACCCAAGGGGGATGACGACGCCCCCACGCCCCTGCAATAGGATCTGACATGACCCCGACGCCCTCGCTGCAAAATGATGTTGATCCGCGCCTGCTCGAGGTCTTGGTCTGTCCGATCAGCCACGGTCCGCTCGACTATGACCGCGAGAAGGGCGAGTTGGTCAGTCGTAAGGCGAGACTCGCCTATCCAATCCGTGATGGCGTTCCGGTCATGCTGGCCGAAGAGGCGCGGTCTCTCGACGAGGGCGAATGACCACACCCTGGCCCACAGACCTGACCCTGCTGCGCCGCGAGGGCCAGCTGCAAGTTACCTATGACGATGGTGTTCAGCACAGGCTCGAGGCGGAGCTACTGAGGGTCATGACGCCGAGCGCCGCGGATCGTGGGCATGGTTCAGGGCCGGGCAGGACCGTGAGCGGCAAGGCTGACGTCGGGATTATCAATCTGACGCCCATCGGTCGCTATGCCGTGCGGCTGGAATTTTCAGATGGCCACCAATCGGGTCTCTATACCTGGGATCAGCTCTATGATCTGGGCCAGAACCAAGAGCGGGTTTGGACCGACTATCTGGGCCGCCTCGCCGCTGAGGGCCTAAGTCGACATCCCTAGAGCGGCTCTCCGCGCAGGAGCTTAGGCAGATCTCCCACCGCTCCGCCCGCCTCCTGCATGAAGAACTTGCGGGCCGGACCAATCAGATTGACCACCGCCATCCCTGCACCACGGACAAACCGCACCATCGGATTGTCGTTCGAAAAGAGCCGCACAAAGATATCGGTCGCCGCCGCCAGCATCACATTGTCAAACCGCCGCCAAGCCGCATAGCGCTCCAAGACCACCAGCGAGCCAATATCTTCGCCAAGGCGGATGGCATCGGTCAGGACCTCGGCCAAGGCTGCCGCGTCCTTGAGACCCAGATTAAGACCCTGACCGGCGATGGGATGAATGCCGTGGGCTGCATCCCCCATCAGCACCAGTCGGGGTGCGGCCATATCCTCCGCCAACTGCAGCGACAGAGGATAGACAAAGCGAGGGCCCAAGACCTCGATCTCTCCGAGAAAGTCTCCGAACCGTCGGCGCAAATGAGCCTCAAAAACCTCGGGTCGGGCGGTTCGCAAGGCCTCTGCACGGTCGGTCTTCTCCGTCCAGACAAGGCTGGCGCGATTGCCGGTCAGAGGCAGGATGGCAAACGGCCCGGACGGCAGGAAATATTCATGGGCCACACCCTCATGAGGCTTGGCCATGCCCACGGTCGCGACGACCCCGCTCTGGGCATAGTCCCATCCGACGGTGCCGATCTTCGCGGCCTGACGGATAACCGAGTGACGACCCTCTGCGCCGACCACAAGCGGGGCACGAAGAACCCGCCCATCGCTAAGGGTGACCTCGGCTGCGGACCCATCGGTACTTGCCGAAAACACCGTGGCGGGGGCCAGAACGGGAATGGCCGCATCGATGACCGCTTGAGCCAAAGCGGCGCGAATGGAGCGATTTTCTAACATATAGCCCAAGGGCTCACCGTCTGAACGGTCAGCGATCTCGGCGGAGTCAAATCGCAAAAAGAAGGGGCTGGCCGCACCATTGGCCGCGCCGGGTGTGCGTCCATCGGTAACCAAGATCTGCTCAATATTTTGCGCCTGGGGTACCAAGGCGTCACCAACCCCAATCGCCTTCCAGAGCCTAAAGCTTGAATAGGCGATCGCCGACGAGCGGCCATCAAACTCAGGGGCCTGTTGGGCGTCGAAGGTCTGGGGGTCAATCAAGAGGGGTCGCAACCCGCCGCTGACCAAGGCAAGCGCGAGGGTCATGCCAGCCATTCCAGCACCAACGATTATCACATCGGCATCAAAACTGGGCTGAGAAGGGGTGGGCGCGTTCAGGGTCATGGTTGCTTATGTCGTTCAGAATGGGGCGGCGTCCAGAGGGGATTTGACGCATCCGGATCGATCAATCGGCCCCGCCATCTGGTCATGGTAAACAGGCCTTAACCCTCTTGGCGTAAAATCAGGCCCTAATGGACGCAGGATTCGTCTGGGTGGAGTGCGATATATGGCGCGGGTGGCGCAAAGGTCCAATCTGCAATTGATTGCCATGGGCCTGCGGTTCGGCTGGGATCATCCGCTAACCGCGCGGTTTCGCGGCGGCGTGACGGCGGCCCTAGGTCTTGCCCTGATCCTTGCCTTTGCCTCCTATAATGCAGCTGACCCAAGCTTTAATGCCGCGACGGGCGTTGAACCGACCAACCTTCTGGGCACTTTGGGCGCGGGCATTGCCGACGCTTCTATTCAATCGCTTGGGCTCGCCGCGTGGGCGGGAGCTCTCTTGATGGTGGCATCAGGGCTATGGCGTGCCGGAGAGCGGGAGCCTGACGATAGCCGCAGGATCATCCGGCTGCGTGCCCTTGTCGGCCTGGTGGGTGCTTTGGCCTTGGCGGGCCTCCTTGCTGCCGCACCAACGCCCGCCTCTTGGCCGCTTGCCAGCGGGTTAGGTGGTTTTTGGGGCGAGAGCCTGCTGCAGCATTTTGGCGACCTGTTTGGGCTGATCCATGTTCCGGCGGGCCGGATCGTTGCGGCGGTACTCCTTTGCATCGGGGCCGTAGCCGCGCTGGGCTTTGGGCTAGGGATTAGCAAGGACATGGTCGGGCGAACGATCCTAACCTTGCGCGCCACCCTCGCAGAACAGGCCCGTCGCCGGGCTGAACAACCAGCCTTAAAAGCGCCCGGCGCAGCGGCTCCGCGAGCACCGCGCGCCTCCAGAGCCAAGGCTACGGCCGGGCGGGATGATGACATCGCCATCGGCCTGGATGACGCGTTGGACGCCCCGCCAGAGGCCGCGCCTCAGGTGCTCAACATTAAGGCTCCGAAAACGTCGAACCGCGAGCAGCGGGAAAATCAAAAGGCCTTTGATTTCGTTCAGCCGGGGGGCTTCCAACTGCCGGAACTGGCCATGTTGGCCAAGCCCAAGCCGAGGTCCTCAGCCTTTGACGAGGGTTCCTTGCGCCAAAACGCCCGCATGTTGGAAAGCGTGTTGGCCGAGTTTGGCGTTAAGGGCCAGATCGACCAGATCCGTCCCGGCCCTGTGGTCACGCTCTACGAATTGGTCCCCGCGCCGGGCGTCAAACATGCCCGCGTCGTGGCCCTATCCGATGATATTGCCCGCTCGATGAGTGCCAGAGCCTGCCGCGTGGCCGTGGTTCAAGGCCGCAACGCCATCGGCATCGAGCACGCGGTTGCGGATCGTCCCGTCCCAGGCGCCCTCCAGCCCGTCGCCGACCCGCGCCCGCCATTTGGTGTTGAAATCGTCGATCAGGAACAGTTTCTCGCGTTCCTCGCGATCCCTGACGCCCGCAGCGAATTGTTCGTCGAAAGCCGCGTGATACTTGGCTTCCAGATAACCGCGATAACGTTCCGGCGGCAGTCCGACATGACCATCGGACGAAATGACGAGATATCTATCCATTGGTCTACTCCAACCTGCCGACCAGCCTGACCGCTGGCACCAAAGGCGCTTTTTGGTCCCGATGCGATGCTGCAACAAGGCATGGAGGACGAACGTTCAGTCCGCATGCGGAAACAATCACCGCCTGCGCCACCCGGCCAGCACCACCCAAGCGGCGCCCGCCGCAGCCAGCACGAACGGGGCGGTCCACCAGCGCTGGTACAACAGGATGGCGATGACCGGCGGCACGGCGATCGATGCCCCGGCGATCGCCGACACTGCCCCGGCGACCGCCCCCTGGCGTTCCGGCCCGACGGCAAGCGAGGCAGCCGCAGAAAACCCCGGTCGCGCCAGGCCATAACCGAAGGATGCAATCGCGAAACCGGCCACCAGCGTCGGCAGGCCGGCCGGCAGTCCCGCGACGATGTTTCCG
>CALFYB010000321.1 GCA_937952995.1 uncultured Caulobacteraceae bacterium | reverse complement strand
GCTGCGGGACAATCCGGCACTGATCGACTCGATGATCCCCGAGATCATCCGCTGGCAGACGCCCTTGGCCCATATGCGCCGCACCGCCCTGCAAGACGTTGAGCTGGGCGGAAAGCAGATCAAGAAGGGCGATAAGGTCGTCATGTGGTACGTCTCGGGCAACCGCGATGAAACCGCTATTGAGAACCCCAACCAGTTCATCATTGACCGGCCCCGTCCACGTCAACACCTGTCCTTCGGCTTTGGCGTTCACCGCTGCGTCGGCAACCGTCTGGCCGAGCTTCAGCTGAAGATCGTCTGGCAGGAAATCTTGAAGCGCTGGCCCAAGATCGAGGTGATGGGCGAACCCGAACGGGTCCCATCGGCCTTTGTGAAGGGTTATGTGTCCCTGCCGGTGCGTATTCCCGCCTAAAGGCCTTCCGCCAAGGGGTGGGGGTGGTTATGAAGCAACCGCACATGACCCAAACCCCCACCGCCTCAGCCGCCCCCTTACATCTGGTCTATGGCCGCCCACCGTTGGGCTTGGCCGATGTCCTGCCGTCCGCCATTCAGGTCAGCCCGCTGATCCCGAGATCGCCTGCCCTCGAGGACCTCGCTGACGCTAGCGCGGATAGCGCCATTGTGCTTGCGCCTCCGGGCACGGCCGAGCGCAACTACGTCATCGCTCAGATGTTGCGGGTTCTAAAGCCCGGCGGTGAGTTGACCGTCATGGCCCTCAAGGACAAGGGCGGCTCGCGCCTGCGCAAGTCGCTGGAGGCCTTCGGCTGCGACGTCGATGAAAGCTCAAAGGCCCATCACCGCATCGCCTTTGTCGAGCGTCCAGAGGCGGTTGTCGGCCTAGAGGCTGCGCTGAGTGCCGGTGCGCCTCGCGATCTGACGGGCCAAGGCCTGTGGTCACAGCCGGGTGTCTTCAGTTGGGACCGGCTCGACCCGGGCAGCGCCCTGCTGCTCAAGACTCTGCCCGCACTTTCGGGCAAGGGCATGGATCTGGGATGCGGCATTGGTCTCCTCGCCCTTGCGGTCTTAGAGAGCGCGGCGGTTACGGGTCTGGCCCTGATCGATATCGATTCTCGCGCCCTCAAGGCTGCTCAGCGCAATGTGACCGACCCGCGCGCGAGCTTTGACTGGGCCGATATTCGCAGCCAAGAAGGCCCTGGCGATCAGGACTTTGTCGTCATGAACCCGCCCTTCCATGATGCCGGATCAGAGGACAAGGCGCTGGGACAGGCCTTCATTCGCCGCGCTGCCTCGGCCCTGCGCAAGGGCGGAACCTGTTGGCTGGTGGCCAATCGCCACCTTCCCTATGAAGAGACCCTCAAGCCCCTCTTTGCCAAGGTGACACTCAAGGCCGAGGCCCAGGGCTATAAGGTCTATGAGGCTCGTAAGTGAGCAAGGCCCCGACCGCACGCCTCGACCGCCTGCTGGCCAACATGGCCTATGGCTCGCGCCGGGAAATCCAGCAGATGATGGATGCTGGGTGGATTGTGCTCGACGGGGCAAAGCTGCGGGATGCCTCGATGCGGGTGGCGGTAACGCCGGATCTGGTCAGTCGCATGACCGTGCGCGGCCAGCCCCTCGATCCACCGGCTCCCTTGATCTTGATGCTGCATAAGCCGCTGGGCCATGTCTGTTCCCACAAGGAGGACGGCCCGCGCATCTACGATCTTCTGCCCTCGCGTTGGCGCTCGCGCGAACCCGCCATTTCGAGCATCGGGCGGTTGGACAAGGAAACATCAGGGCTGTTGCTGCTGACCGATGATGGCGGCCTGCTTCACCGCGTCATCTCGCCCAAGCACCACGTGGCCAAACGTTATCTGGCGACGCTAGACCGGCCGCTAAAGGGCGATGAGGCCGCGACCTTTGCCAGCGGGACATTGCTATTAGACGGGGAAGAAAAGCCGGTGCTTCCGGCAAAGCTCGAGGTTTTAGATGATCATCGGGCCTATTTGACCTTGACCGAGGGCCGCTATCATCAGGTCCGGCGGATGTTTGCCGCCGTCGGCAATCACGTCAACGTCCTGCACCGTGATCGGATCGGGGCCTTAGATTTGCCGTCCGACCTTGAGCCGGGTCAATATCGGGTTCTGGACGCCGAGGGCTTAGCGCCCATCTTCGCTGGAGAGCGGGTTTAGAGTGCTAGGGCTTCGAGCGCCTCGGGGCTGATCTCTGGGATCACATGATCGAGGCTGATGACCGTGACCATACTGTCGCCGCGGATGATGTAGCCCTCAACGAAGTCCTGCGTCTGGCGCGAAGCTACATTTGGCGCTGCATGAATTTGATCGGCAGGAACAGTCGAGGTTTCAGACACATCCTCGACCATTAGGCCGGTCCACTGCCCGTTCACATTGACGACGATGATCACGTGATGTTCGGTAGGGACCGAAGCGGCAAATCCAAGCCTCGCGCCAATATCAACGACAGGCATAACAGTACCGCGCAGATTGATGACCCCGACCACAAACTGTGGCGCGTGGGGCATAGCCGTCACCGCTGTCCAACCTCGGATCTCACGAACCTGGCGAACATCGGTACAAAATTCTTGGCCAGTAATGCGAAAGGAGATCAGTTCTCTTTGGCGCTGAGGCAGGCCTAAGGTCGCATCGCTCATGATTAGATCCTTCCCGATCACCCAAGCCCACATCTAGGCCCGATGCTGTCCGAGCATCGACTTTGCCCTTATAGACGTAAAGGAAGGGTTGGAACTTTAGAAAACAATCAACAATCTTGGCTGTGCCAACAGAAAAAACCCCACAGCCACCAGCTGGGCTATGGGGTCCTGTTCATTCGTCGATCGATATTGGGTCGAAAGGAGGGTTAGCCCTTCTTGCCGCGCGCCTTTTCGATTGTGGTCTGCTTTCTGACACCGCGGCCTAAGCCAATTTCCTTGGCGAAGTTCGAGCGGCGCTCTGCATAGGCCGGTGCGACCATAGGATAGTCAGCAGGCAGCTTCCACTTACGACGATATTCCTCAGGGGTCAGGCCATACTGAGTGCGCAGGTAGCGCTTCAGCATTTTCAGCCTTTTGCCATCCTCAAGGCAGACGATGTAGTCTTCCATGATCGACTTGGAGATCGAAACCGCTGGCTTCTGGGCCGTCACAGCGACCGCAGTCGGTTGAACCTGACCAAGTGTAGAAAAGGTCGCGTAAATGTTACGGATAAGGTCGGGAAGGTCTACCGCAGAAATGCTGTTCTTGGTAACGTAGGCTGCGACGATGTCACCGGTCAGCTCAAGGAAATCGACATCATTATTGCCATCTTCCGCCAGCGCCATGTTCTGAGCAGTCATTCATCTCTCCACTTAGTGATAGCATCATTGGGTTCTTGTGACGAACGCTTACCCATCGAAACCAGTGAACGCTACTATTAAGTAGTGAATCTTCAAGATTATTTTGTCATTAAATATATGTGACCATCACGACAATTCCGATCCTTTTCGTTATCGCCGAAAAATAAATCTGTATCTCAAGATATGAGCTTGAAAACTTTAAAATTAACAGCCCTATTAACTGACATTTTATTCAATAAAACTGGGAACTTAGGTAAAAAATAAATAATATACACGGTTTTTATCAAAATTTCAGGGAAGTATCCGAAAATTTTTTCGGTTACTGGCAAATATGCGACTTGGGATTATTTTTATATTTATTATATATCAAAATTTTTGATCAAGGCCCTGAACTCACAATAGGTGACCCTAAGCTCTCGATTTAGATGATCAATTTCTCGAAAAACTCTTGGGTTGAATTCGAACGCTGCAACCCATGTCTCTCCAAGCCTTGCCTCGAGGACCAAGACAACTGAATATCCTTCGAAACCCAAGGGGTGACCAAGCGTAGCCCCAATAAGAAGAGACCAAAAACAGGGTCCGAGCCTATAGGGAGTAGACGGTTTGACGACAATGGTGGCCGATCATTTGCAAACTGTTGACGAGAGCCCCAACGCCCTGCGCAACCGGTTGATTTTCGGCTTCGGGGGTATGCTGATCGGGCAATTCCTCGCCTATCTGGATATCCAGATCGTCAATTCTTCACTGGCCCAAATTCAAGCGGGCACCAGCGCGAGCAGTGACGAGATCAGCTGGGTTCAAAGTGCCTACCTCATTGCCGAGGTCGTGATGATCCCCCTTTCCAGCTATCTGGCCAGATGGTGGGGAACCCAAAGACTGTTCATGATCTCCTGCGCCGGGTTCACCCTGATGAGCGTCCTGACGGGTTTGTCGTCAGACATCGACACCATGATCATAACCCGCGCCCTGCAAGGCTTTATAGGCGGGGCAATGATACCGACAGTCTTCGCCACAGCCTTTGCGGCCTTCCCCCCTGAACGACGCATGATATCGAGCGTGATCATGAGCACGGTCATATCGATGGCACCAACCATTGGCCCCACCCTGGGCGGCCAAATCACCGAACTGCTCAGTTGGCGCTGGCTGTTCTTCATCAATGTGCCGTTCGGTCTGTTGGTCCTATTTCTGGTTGGGAGATTTGGTGACTTTGACCGTCCTGATCCCAGACTGGCCCGCAATTTCGACTGGACCGCCCTGATCTGCATGGCCCTCTTTTTGATGTGCGGCCAGTATGTGCTCGAAGAGGGCACGGGTGAGGCGTGGTTCCAAAGCGACCTGATCTTGGGCCTTACGGTTCTGTCACTGATGGGGGGAGCGCTATTCGTTTGGCGCTCATTAAAGAGTGCGAACCCCATCGTAGAGTTAAGCGCCTTCGCGGATCGTAACTTTCGGGTTGGATGCTTCCTGACCTTCATATCGGGCGTTGGCCTCTTTGGCTCGACCTATCTGCTGCCACTGTTTCTCGCGCGGGTCAGGGGCGATTCCCCCGGGCAAATTGGCGCGACGATGGTCGTGTCGGGCCTGATGATGTTCGCCATGGGTCCCATATCAACGCGTCTCGCACAGTTTGTGCCGCCAAGGCCTCAGATCATTTTGGGGTTCTCTATTGCAGCAGCAGGTATGTGGATCAGCCGCGACGTGACCCCAGAATGGGGTTTCAATCAGTACTTAGTCTTGCAGATAACCCGGTCAGCGGGGTTAGCCCTCGTCATGTTCACGACCCAGAACATCACCATGGGAACCTTGTCGCCGGCCCTAATGAAATCGGCTGGATCGCTGGTGAACCTTTCGCGCAATCTCGGGGGAGCCTTTGCACTTGCCGTTCTCACCACGGTCCTCGCCACCCACTCGGCCCAGCATTTCCACGACCTATCGGCTGGATTTTCAGTGACCCAAGCGGGCGGCGCTGAGCTGATCCATGGTCTAACAGCCCATATGCAAGACCTCGGCCTCAGCCAACCCGAAGCCGCAGCCCGCAAGATGATGAGCAGCATCCTTCGGCGCGACGCCTTGGTGATGGCCTTCAGCGATTGCTACTCATTTCTGGCAATCGGCTTTGTCTTTGCGGCGCTCGTATCGCTGAGCGCCAAACCGACCCGCCTAAGCAACGTCCCGGTCACTCCCAACACCATCAAACCCAACGACCCGGTCGAGTGAGCGATCCTCTGGGGTCAGATTGCGCAGAGCCCAGATGTCGAACATATCTCGAAAGGCCTTCCCAAGGCGCTGAGCGAAACCAACCATATCCCCATAGGCAGAGGAGTGGAACAATATGGCCACAGCCGCGCGCTGTCGGTTCAAGGCCGCGCGGTTGAAGGTTAGCCGAATGATCTGATCAACATAGGCCTGCTCAGATGCAGCGACACAATCCTCAAGGCCAAGAACCGAAAGTGGATTGGTTGCTGATGCTTCGTCTGGCAAAGCGAGCGTCATGACCGGAACGCCGTCAGCCAGCGCCTGCAAGATTGACGTGTCGAACAGCGCCTGCGGCCCGGTGGGGGCCAAGATCATATCCACGCTGGCATGGACCACAGCGGCGGCTGAAGTCTCTCCTCGTTCTAGGTAGACCAACCGGTCCGGATCGATCCCGTGGGCCGCAAATCTGGAACTGGTAGAGTTCTGAAGGACGGGATCGACAAAATAGCGATGTTTCAGCCAAAGTTGGGCCTTCGGGACATTGCGTAGTGTGTTGGCCCACAGCCGAATGGTTTGGTCATCAAGGGTCGCGGGATGTGCCAAGCTGGCCAAGACAATCTGATCCGCCACATGGACCGGCGACTCAAGCGTCTCCATTGATCCCATACGGCCAAACGGGCTTAGGACCTGGCCGATTGGCCAAAGGGTTTCAACAAAATTCATGGTCTCGGATGCGGCCGCAACGCGGTCTGTTACGAGCGCATAGTCGATGGTTGGCAGGCCACTGGTCACGCCGAAAGGGTTCCAGCTGACCTGCACCGGTGCCGCCTTGCGGGCCATGATCAACAGACGGCTCTCCGCGCCATGCCCCTCGCAATCGACGAGGACATCAATTTCGTCCGACAAAATGAGAGCCTGCGCCTGATCATCGGACAGATCACCGATTGTGCGTAAAGTGACGCCCGGTATAGCCATCTCTTGATCGGCATTATCGCAATAGACCGTGGCATTCACGTCACAAAGGGCCGCAACCAGGGTCGCCAAGGCTTCGGCCGTCGCCGAGCCAGTGAGGCTATAGATCAAAAAGCCAACACGCAGGGGCCGATTGGTCGCCCGGCTATTGGTAAATGCTGGCCACTCGTCGGAATGGCGCTGATGGATCGCCCCCCAGCGCATAGCCTCAAAGGCATGGCGAATGTTACCGCCCGCACAGTAGGGCAGGATACTCAAAAAGGCGCTGTGCGCGGGATGAAATTCATAATCATCTGCGCCAACACCCAAGGCTGCCTCCGCCTCTAGGGTTCGGCCCTGAGCAAAGAGGGTTGCGCCGTAGCCCAGCAAGGCCGCGCCAGAGGCCTCACCACCCATAACGCCGCGCGCCATACCCAGGCTGGCCGGACCCATCAGGTCAACATTGATAAATTGATCGGCGACTGCGAGCGCGTAATCCGTGTCGGTATTGAAGAGGGAGACGTCACCGCCATTATCTTGCACCATCTGGAGCCCGTGAAAGGCTTGAGCGGTTCGAAGGGTTTCGGCCTGATCCTCATAACGACCCGCCGCCCCGTAAGCTGCCGAGAGCCAATAGTGAAGGACGGGCGAGAAACTATGGACTTCGATCATCGCCTTCAGGCGCTCGATCGCGAGTGCGGCCCGGCCATAGAGGATTTCAGCGCGGGCCAATGCCAGATCTTCATCCGTAGCGGCGGTCTTCGACATTGTCAGGTCTCCCTTGGTCAGAGCCACGTACAGCCTCATTTGAGAGACAAAACAGAGAACGACTCTGTTCGACGCAGCCCTTAATACAGACCCAAGGGTGTATAATTAGGGTTAATAGGCGGTTAAATTGACCCTCCTATTTCAGGTTAATTATAAAATGCTAAAACTCAGCCGGTCGCCGTAGCGGCACTCATCGCCCTAAAAACCGCTCCCTAAACAGTGTGCAGGAAGCCCAAGGACGCTGAGCGCTCTGACCTCTAGCCCATGCGTTGGCGTGCACGCGTGTGACCGAGCGTTCCTCAATATAGCCCGGGCATATCCCGCTGCGCCGGACTGGGCGCTATGGCTGGAAGGAGTCGGCCGGTGAAGCGCGCAGGCCCGGTGGCTAAGCTTTCCACGTCGGACGCAGGCGGCAGTCGCGCGGCACCGTCGGACATAGGCGTGCAACTGGCCCCCATCAGGGCCGATATAGCAACAGCCGTCTGCCCCTCGGCGGGGTTACCCATTGCCAATGTCGGCGTATCGGGGGCGGCGCAGGTCTTTTCACCTCGGCGATCAAACACTGACTTCAGGCCGGTATAATAGTCTCCATCGCCATCCGCATTTTGGACAGCAAAGGCGATGATCCGGAGCCGGTCGTCGCAAACCGTACGATCGACAGCAATCTGACCAACGGGCTTGCCGTAACTGTTCTCCCCGACCATCCAAATATTGCCGCGTGTCCAAGGCAACATTCCAGCGGCGACCAATTCACTGGCCGAGGCGGTGGACCCTGTCGTGATAAAGGCTAGCGCCTTGGGGGCGATAGATTGTGGCGCATCTCGAAACAGGTGGGTTGTGTTTTGACTGGACTTTGAAGCACGGAAAGAGATGCGGCTGAACAGGTCAGTCGGCAGGCGGCTACGGCCCATGAGGTCTCCCATCAGGTCTGCCCCCGTTAACAGCCCACCGCCATTATAACGAAAATCAATGACAACCTTGTCGATGCCCGCCGTTCGAAACCGCTGGAAAGCCTCACGCAGCGGCGTTTCCGCCGAGGCGATAAAGGTTCGCAGGTTGATATAGCCAATAGACTGGCCACCACTGTTGATCACTTGGGTTCCAAAGGTCGGCGATATGGGCGGAATATCGAACTCTGCCTTGGTAAGGGTCACCGTCGTTTCGGTGCCGACCAACGGCTTAAAGCGCACCACACGTGTCACGCCAGCGGTAGAAGGCCCGAACGCGTCTGACACCGCAGTGCTGCCACCGCGTGCGAAGAGATCGCTGACGGTGACGAGGCCATTTTGGCTTTCACCGATGGCGGTAATCCGAACACCGCGCGTCAGCCCCGCAGTAAAGGCGGGACCGGTTTCGTAACTGTCAAGAATGGTAACAGTACGGTTGACGCTGTCATAGCCCAAGCGAATGCCGAAAGCAGCGGTCTGGCCCGATGAGATATAGGCATTTTCCTGCGTAATACTCGTCACATAGGTCGTGAACCGATCCTTGTTCTGAGCCCGCGCATTGGCCGTGAGGGCGTCGATATAGGCATTGACTGTGGGATAGGGGTCAGGATCTAGGCTGGCCGGTAGGTCTTCCGGGAACAGATACCACTGGCGGATTTGCTGCTCGGCCCACAGCTGGCGATCGCGCAGGCTACAGGTCTGAGATGCTGTGGGTGTTGGGCTAGGTGACGGTGTCGCAGTGGCACCGCCTCCCCCTCCGCCGCCGCCGCCGCAGCCACTGAGTAAAAGGGCGGCCATGAGGGCCATGGACGTGATGGAGCGCAACCTAAGCATGCGACATCTTGGCTCTAGTAAGCCTGTCTTGTCTAGCACCCCAAGCCATGAATTGCCGACAGAACGCAAAAACCCGGGCAAATCCAGGTTGTTTTGAGCTGGTTATTTGAAGGGATCTTTGGGTGCGGGGACAGGATTTGAACCTGTGACCTTCAGGTTATGAGCCTGACGAGCTACCGGGCTGCTCCACCCCGCGTCAAAGTCGTATCGGGCTCTAGTGCGCAGCCCGGAGTCTTTATTTACGGGATTTATGTAAAATCCCTGGGGCTGCTCCACCCCGCGTCAAAGTCGGATCGTGCGGAGATCTTTGAGTTGGGGATCTGGGGCACGATGGTTGCGTTGATGAAGGGTTTGACGACCTTTTGGGGTGGTTTGTTTGTGTGTCTTCTTGCATCCGTCCAGTAGACCTGGCGGCGACCGACTCTCCCGCGCCTTGAGACGAAGTACCATTGGCCCAGGGAGGCTTAACGACCGAGTTCGGAATGGGATCGGGTGGGGACCTCCCGGCATAGCCACCAGGTCAACAGGACGGATGTGAGAAGACACCGGTACACTAGCAGGGTTTTGAGGCCCTACAGGCACCGGGTTGAGAAGACATCACAGTCATTTGGAACAAAAAGCCAAACTGCATGAGTTTGACTGAAGAACGATCAAGCCTATCGGACGATTAGTACCAGTTAGCTCCATGCGTCGCCGCACTTCCACACCTGGCCTATCAACGTGGTGGTCTACCACGGTCCTCAGCGAAGCCTTGTTTTGAGGTTAGTTTCCCGCTTAGATGCTTTCAGCGGTTATCTATTCCATACTTAGCTACCCTGCTGCGCAGCTGGCGCCACGACAGGTCCACCAGAGGTATGTCCATCCCGGTCCTCTCGTACTAGGGACAGATCCTCTCAAGCTTCGTACACCCACGGCAGATAGGGACCAAACTGTCTCACGACGTTCTGAACCCAGCTCACGTACCACTTTAATCGGCGAACAGCCGAACCCTTGGGACCTGCTCCAGCCCCAGGATGTGATGAGCCGACATCGAGGTGCCA
>CALFYB010000320.1 GCA_937952995.1 uncultured Caulobacteraceae bacterium | reverse complement strand
GACCGCCCTCGCCGGGCTTGGCACCCTGAGCCATCTTGATCTGGATGTCGTCGGCATTGACCAGATATTCGGCGGTGACGCCAAACCGGCCAGAGGCCACCTGCTTGATGGCCGAACGCATGCTGTCGCCGTTGGGCAGGGGCACGAAGCGGTCGGATTCCTCGCCGCCCTCACCGGTGTTGGAGCGAGCCCCGATCCGGTTCATGGCCACGGCCAAGGTGGTGTGGGCTTCGCGGCTGATCGAGCCAAAGCTCATGGCACCCGTAGCGAAGCGCTTGACGATCTCTGCGGCCGGTTCGACCTCGTCGATGGACAGGGGCTTGTCGGCAAACTTGAACTCCATCAGACCGCGGATGGTCAAAAGGCGCTTGTTCTGCTCGTTGATGCTGGCAGCAAAGGCGGCATATTCACCGGGCAGGTTGCCCCGCACGGCATGCTGCAGCTTGGACACTGACTCAGGGTTCCAAGCATGCTCTTCGCCGCGAATACGGAAGGCATAGGCCCCGCCGACATCCAGCGCATCACGATAGATCGGCGTGTCGGCATAGGCGTCGCGGTGACGGCGCACGGTCTCTTCGGCGACTTCTAGCAGGCCAACACCTTCAATCATGGTGGCGGTGCCGGTGAAGTACTTCTCGATCAGGGCCGACGATAGGCCGACGGCGTCAAAGATCTGAGCGCCGCAATAGGACTGATAGGTCGAGATGCCCATCTTGGACATGACCTTAAGCACGCCCTTACCGATGGCCTTAATGTAGTTCTTCTGGACCTCATAGGCGCTCAGGGTCATGCCCGACTTCACGCGGATGGATTCGAGGGTCTCGAAGGCCAGATAGGGGTTCACCGCCTCGGCACCATAGCCTGCGAGGACGCAGAAATGGTGCACTTCGCGCGCTTCACCGGTCTCGATCACGAGGCCTGTCTGCATGCGCAGGCCTTGGCGGATCAGGTGATGGTGCACGGCGGCTGTGGCCAAAGCGGCAGGGATCGCGATCCGGTCAGGGCCAACGGCCCGGTCCGAAAGGATCAGGATGTTGCTGTCCGCCAGCACAGCCTCGGTCGCCGCCCAGCACATCTTTTCGATGGCCGTTTCCAGACCCGCAGCGCCTTCGCTAGCGGCCCAGGTGGTGTCGATGGTTGCGGTGCGGAAGGCTCCGTCCAGCAGTTCGGAGATGGCGCGGATCTTGTCCAATTTGGCGTTGGTCAAGACCGGTTGGGACACTTCCAGACGCTTGTGGGTGCCCGCGTGGTGACCCAGCAGGTTCGGACGAGGCCCGATCATCGACACCAGCGACATGACCAGCTCTTCGCGGATCGGGTCGATGGGCGGGTTGGTGACCTGCGCGAAGTTCTGCTTGAAATAGTCGTAGAGCAGCTTTGAGCGTTCCGACAGAACCGCAATCGGCGTATCCGCGCCCATCGACCCGATAGGGTCTTCGCCGGTGGTTGCCATTGGGGCGAGGAAGAACTTCAGGTCCTCTTGCGTATAGCCAAAGGCCTGCTGACGATCGAGCAGGGTCTGGGGATCGCCTTCGCCATAGGTCTCTTCGACCGACATGGGCAGTTCTTCCAGCTTGAACTGGGTTTCGCTGAGCCATTCATCATAGGGCTGGGCTTCGGCGAGGGTGCGCTTGATCTCGCTGTCCTCGATGATCTTGCCGATTTCCAAGTCGATCAGCAGCATCTTGCCAGGCTGGAGGCGCCACTTGCGGGTGATGCGCTCCTCGGCGATGGGCAGGACGCCCGACTCCGAGGCCATGATCACATGGTCGTCGTCGGTCAGGATGAAGCGGGCAGGGCGCAGGCCGTTGCGGTCCAGCGTGGCGCCGATCTGGCGGCCGTCTGTAAAGGCAATAGCGGCGGGACCGTCCCATGGCTCCATCAAGGCGGCGTAATATTCGTAGAACGCCTTGCGCTTTGGATCCATCTGCTGATTGCCGGACCAGGCTTCTGGGATCAGCATCATCATGGCGTGAGCCAGCGGATAGCCGCCTGCGAGCAGCAGCTCGAGAGCGTTGTCTAGGCATGCCGTGTCAGACTGACCGTGCGGGATCAGTGGCCACATCTTGTCGAGGTCTGGGCCAAGCAATGGCGATTCCAGCGTGCGACGGCGCGCGTTCATCCAGTTGACGTTGCCGCGCACCGTGTTGATCTCGCCATTGTGGGCGATGAACCGGTACGGGTGCGCCAGCTTCCAAGACGGGAAGGTGTTGGTCGAGAACCGCTGGTGAACCATGGCCACAGCCGACTGGGTCAGGGGGTTTTGCAGGTCGAGGTAGAAGGTCCCCACCTGATCGGCGAGCAGCAGGCCCTTATAGACCACGGTACGGGTCGAGAAGGACGGCATATAGAAGTCGGTCAGGGTCGGCAGGTCGCGCTTATTGGCCTGATCTGCCAGCGGGTTTTGCGTCTGCTTGCGGATGGCCAGCAGCTTGCGCTCAAAAGCGTCCTGATCCTTGGTCTTTTCGCCGCGCACGACGATGGCCTGACGGATGACCGGCATGTCGGCCAGCACAGCGCTACCAAGCACGGAGGTGTCCACGGGGACATCACGCCAGCCGAGCAGGGACTGGCCTTCGACGCGGATGAAGTGCTCGAACTGGCTTGTGGCCATTTCGCGGGCTTCGGCATCGCGCGGCAGGAAACACATGGCCACGGCATAGTCTCCGACCGCCGGAAGCGTCAGATTCTGCCCCTTGGCCCAGTCGCGCAGAAGGGCATCAGGAATCTGAATCAGGCAGCCTGCGCCATCGCCCACCATCGGATCAGCGCCCACGGCACCGCGATGGTCGATATTAATCAGGATCTGCAAGCCCTGTTTGACGATATCGTGGGTCTTTAACCCTTTGATATTGGCAATGAATCCAACGCCACAAGCATCATGCTCGTTGCGGGGGTCGTACAGGCCTTGCTTGATCGGCGAACGCATCGCGGAACCCTCAAATATCTATCTCCCCAAGCGCGGGCGCGCGGGGCGGAGTGTTTTTGCCGAAAACTTCACAGATGTCGATCCTTAGGCGAAGGATCGACGAAATTCATTCAGTTCTAACCAGCGAAACACCCTCATTTGCTGAGATAGTTGACGCTGCTGCTTAAGCCAATTGCAGGCGGCGCGATTGTTTAAAAAAGTGCCGAAGCCGTTTTTCCGGGGCAGGCTCAAAATTTGGAGGGGTGCCCTTGCTTGTCTCGGTAATGTTGCGATCATCATTTTGTTGGAAAAGGCTTTTGACGCCGCAAGGGGCACCGGTCTTAATCCCGGGGCCTGATTATGGAGACTGACAATTGCCCCCTTCATCTGTTGAAGAGCATCGTAAACGCCCGGCGGTTTTTTTCGACCGCGATGGTGTGCTCAATGTGGATCACGGCTACGTCGTTGACCCCGCCAAACTCAATTGGCTGCCGGGCGCTAAAGAAGCGGTCTTAATGGCCAATCAGGCTAATTTCGTCGTGATCGTGATCTCTAACCAGTCGGGTATCGGGCGTGGCATGTTCGGCGAGGCGGATGTCGACCATTTTCACAGCGTGATGCAGGCCCAGCTCGCTGAGATCGGTGCCACGGTCGACGCCTTCTATTACTGTCCCTATTTGCCGAATGCTTGGGTCGATGAATATCGTCACCCTGACCATCCCGACCGCAAACCTAATCCGGGTATGATCCTCAGGGCGGCGGTGGATTTCAATCTCGACCTTTCGCGGTCCTTGGTCATCGGCGACCGGTCCACGGATATTGAAGCCGGTGAGCGGGCTGGCGTTCGAGGCTTGCTCTATCGAAACGGCCCCGTCGATCAGGCTTTGGCTGGGGTCTTAGGCAGCCTTTAGATCGACTGACTTACGATTGGTTACACGGTTTGTCTGGCCATCAGACCCCGAATTGACCTATCGCCCGAGGTGATGAAACCGTCCCTAGGCAAACCGGCAGGCCCCGCATGACCATCGCTTTTATCGACCTCGCTGCCCAACAGAGCCGTATTAAGCCTGCGCTAGATGCCGCCATCGCGCGGGTGCTGGCTCACGGGGCCTATGTCATGGGGCCTGAGGTTGCCGCCTTCGAGCGCGGCCTTGCAGAGTTTTCAGGTGCCAAGTTCGGTGTGTCCTGCGCCAATGGCACGGACGCGATCGCACTGCCCTTGATGGCTTGGGATATTGGGGCCGGAGACGCGGTCTTCTGTCCGAGCTTCACCTTTGCCGCCACGGCGGAAGTGGTGCCCTGGACCTTGGCCGAGCCGGTCTTTGTCGACATCTTGCCGGACACCTACAATCTGGATCCGCAAAAGCTGGAAGCCGCCATTGTTGCGGTCAAGGCCGAGGGGCGGTTGACGCCGAAGGCTGTGATCGCCGTCGATCTCTTCGGCCAGCCTGCGGACTATCCCGCGATCCAAGCCGTTTGCCGACGCCATGGCCTGAAACTGATTGCCGACAGCGCCCAAGGCTTCGGCTGCACCCTGAACGGTCAGCATCCTGGCCATTGGGCCGACGTGACCACCACCAGCTTTTTCCCAGCTAAGCCGCTGGGCTGCTACGGCGACGGCGGCGCTGTCTTGACCGATGATCCCGATCTGGCCGAGCGGATGGACAGTCTGCGCGTGCATGGCAAGGCGGTGAAGAGCGATATTGCCGGGCGCACCTTCGACCATGATCCGAAATATCTGAACATGCGCATCGGCATGAACAGCCGCCTGGACACGATCCAAGCCGCGATCCTGATCGAGAAGCTGAGTCTGTTCGCCGAAGAAATCGTTCTGCGTAACCAAGTGGCGGATCGCTATGCCGCCGGTTTTGCCGGAAGTGCCGCTAAGGCTCCGAGCGTTATCGAAGGCGGCGTCTCCACTTGGGCGCAATATACGATTGAGCATCCGGACCGTGACGGTCTGGCGGCGCACCTAAAGAGCCATTCGATCCCATCTGCGGTCTATTATCCCGTGCCCATGCACATGCAGTCGGCCTACAGCCACTATACACAAGGCGAGGGCGGCCTGCCGGTTACGGAGGCCAAGGCGGGCAAGGTTATCAGCCTTCCCATGCACCCCTATTTGGACGCCGCCACCCAAGATCAGATCATTGAGGCCGTGCGCGGGTTCAACGGTTAGGGGTCTACATTCTGCTGCATCGCAGCAAAGCCTTGACTTTCAAGGCGAACTGACAGACAAGCCGGGTTCGGGCCTGTGATGGCCTGATATACGGTGCTCCAGCCGCGTGAGGGGACGGTCCTTTGTCCCAGCCTGTCGAGCGCCTGCGAATTTTCGCATAGATCGCCCAGGCCACGCGGGGCGCTTTCATAGATAAGCCTCGCGGCATCGCGCGGTCGGTCCGAGAGTCTCGGCCCCGCGCGACGATCGCTGTTTGAAAGAGAAGTCCTCCGTGACTCAATTTACTGACCTACGCCTGAACCCGCAGTTGCTTAAGGCGCTGTCGGCTGAAGGCTATGTGACCCCGACCCCAATCCAAGCCCAAGCCATCCCTCCTGTTCTTGAGGGCCGCGACCTTCTGGGTATTGCCCAGACCGGCACCGGCAAGACCGCAGCCTTCGCCTTGCCGATCCTGCATCGCCTCGCAGCCGATAAGAAGGCCGCGCCGCGCCGGGGTTGCCGCTGTTTGGTCCTGTCGCCCACCCGCGAGCTGGCCACCCAGATTGCGGAGAGCTTCCGCACCTATGGCCGTCACATGGGCATGAGCGTCGCTGTGATTTTCGGCGGTGCCAAGTACGGCCCGCAGATCAAGGCCCTGACTACTGGTATCGACATTTTGGTGGCGACACCGGGCCGTCTGATGGACCACATGGCCGAGCGCACCGCTGACCTGTCGGCTTGCGAGATCCTGGTGCTGGACGAGGCCGACCAGATGCTCGACCTCGGCTTTGTGGTGCCGATCCGCAAGATCGTCGCGACCATGAGCAAGAAGCGTCAAAACCTGTTCTTCTCGGCCACCATGCCGACCGAAATCAGCCGTCTGGCTGGCGAGATGCTGGTGGACCCCGTGAAGGTCGCCGTGACGCCTGAAGCCACGACGGTGGAACGTATTGACCAAAAGCTGATCTTCATCGAGGCCCCGCGTAAGCGTGCCCTGCTGGCCGACCTGTTCTCTGATCCCGCTTTCTCTCGCACCATCGTCTTCACACGCACCAAGCGGGGCGCTGACCGGGTCGCTCAATATATGGAAGCTGTCGGTGTCACCGCTGCGGCCATCCATGGCGACAAGAGCCAAGGTCAGCGCGAGCGGGCTCTGGCCGCGTTCAAGGCCGGCAAGGTCCGCGCCCTGATCGCCACCGACATCGCCGCGCGCGGGATCGACATTGATGCCGTCTCGCACGTGATCAACTATGAGCTTCCGCAGGTTCCCGAGGCCTATGTCCACCGGATCGGCCGTACCGCCCGTGCGGGTGCCGATGGTTCGGCCATCAGCTTCTGCGCCGATGATGAGCGCGGCCTGCTGCGCGATATCCAGCGCACCACGCGCCAGACCATTCCTGCGATCGATCGCCGGGGTGACAAGGTTTTGGGTGAAATCGCGGCGCGTACGGTGTCGCTTCCGGTCCCAGAACAGAGCTTGGCCCAGCCCAAGTCCCGCGAAGGCCGCGATGGCGGTCGTCCTCAGCGTCGCAGCGGTCCAGGCGGCGGCAATGGCGGCGGTGGTCGTGGTCGCTCCGGTGGTGGTGGTGGCGGCGGTCAACGTCAGGGTCAAGGCAGCGGTCAAGGCCAAGGTGGCCAGCGTCAAGGCGCAGCCAAGCCTGCTGCGGCCTCATCGGCTCAACGCTGGAGCCCAGTGGATTAAGCCTAGAAAACAAGGCCCTCACCCAACCCTCTCCCACAGGGAGAGGGCTTATCGGTTCTAGCCCTCGCCCCCTTGGGGGAGAGGGTTGGGTGAGGGGGTTACATCCGCCTTCTTATCCGGCGAAATCACCGCGCCGACATGGGCCTCGCCGCGGGCCTGGGCCAGCGCGGTTTGGCGTTGGCGTTCGGCATAGCCCGCCTTTTGCGCCTCATCGCGGTGGTCATAGCAGGCCGGGCAACTGACGCCGGGGACATAGTGTTGCGACGCCTGATCCTCTTGGCTGACCGGCATTCGGCAGGCGTGGCACTGACCGTAGCGGCCAAGGCTCAGGCCGTGGCCGACCGACACCCGCTGGTCAAAGACGAAACATTCGCCTTCCCACAGGCTCTCAGGTTCAGGCACGGTTTCGAGATATTTCAGGATGCCGCCATCGAGGTGATAGACCTCCTCAATGCCCTCAGCCTTGAGGAAGGCGGTGGACTTTTCGCAGCGGATTCCGCCGGTACAAAACATGGCGACCTTGGGGGCTTCGACACCATCCAGCAGCGCAGCCCGATTGGCGCGGAACCAGTCTGGAAAGTCACGAAAGCTGGCGGTCTTGGGATTGATCGCGTTCTTGAAGGTGCCGATGCTGACTTCGTAGTCGTTGCGCGTGTCGATCAGAATGGTCTTGGGATCCGCGATCAGAGCGTTCCAGTCGCTGGCCGCAACATAGTGGCCGACCTCGGTCAGGGGATCGATATTGGGCTGGCCCATGGTCACGATCTCGCGCTTGAGGCGGACCTTCATCCGATAGAAGGGCATGGTTTCGGCAAAGCTGTCCTTGACCGAGAGGGTCTCGCAGCCGGGCAGGGTGCGGATGTGGGCTAGGACCTGATCAATGGCCTCATGGCTACCGGCAATGGTGCCGTTAATGCCTTCAGGGGCAAGCAATAGGGTGCCCTTGACCCCAGCCGCGCGGCAAACAGGCTCAAGCCCTGCCCGAAGGGTTTCGCAGTCTTTGAAGGGGCTAAATCGATAGAGGGCGGTGACCCGGATGGGATAGGTGTGATCCGACATGGCTCATCTTACCGCCGAGTGGGGAAGCAGGCCAACGCCTTAAGCGCCCGCCTGCTTCCATTCGTCGCTTACATACGCTTCAGAGCGCAGATCTTGTTGCCGTCTGGATCGCGCAGATAGGCCAGATAGAGCTTGCCTTGCGCACCTTCGCGAACGCCAGGAGCGTCTTCGCAGGTGGTGCCGCCATTGGCCACGCCCGCTGCATGCCAAGCATCAGCCTGCTCTGGGGTCGCGCAGGCAAAACCGATGGTGCCGCCATTGCTATAGGTTGCGGGCTCGCCATTGATGGGCAAGGAGACCGAGAACACGCCCGTTGGCGTCATGTAGAAAATCCGGTGGCCGTCAACATGTGCCGGTGGAACGCCCAGCGTGCCCAGAACGGCGTCATAGAAGGTCTTGGCCTTGGTCAGATCGTTCGTGCCGATCATGATATGTGAAAACATTGCTCTCTCCCTTTGTGGTCTGCGCCGGTCGATCGCCGACGACAGGACAGGCCTCAGCCAAATCACGGACAGGGGTTTCTGGCAAGGGAGGGGGATGAAACAAGTCCCCCTACCCCGGCTTCGCCGGTACTTCCCCCAGCGGGGGAAGATTTAGGGTCTTAGATCTTCCCCCTCTGGGGGAAGTGGCGCGCAGCGCCGTAGGGGGCCTTGTTTCCTCACCCCAAACTCTCAGCAATCGCCCCCATCGCCTCATCCCACGCCCCGAACCGGCGGAGCAATTGGACCTTGGCCTTGGCGTAGCTGGGATAGTGGTCGGTGCCGAACAGGGGCCATGACGCCGGAGTCATATAGATCTGAACGGCCGAACCGCTCGCAGCGGCGAGGTTGGTTGTGGCCGTGGCCGGGCCTATGGTTAGGTCGAGCGCAGCGCACAGGGCCGTCACGCCTTCCAGATCATCCTTAAGATCGAGGCCGGGGGGCACAGCGACCTGGACCCCCATCTGTTGCGCGATGGTGCGCAGATCATCGTCGGCCTGCCCATATTGCAGGCTGATGAAATGCACATCTGGCCTCTTCAGCACAGGTTCCCATGCGCTCAGCGGCGCGAAATAGCGGGCTCGGTTGAGGTCGACCAGCAGGCTCTTCCAAATGATTCCAACCTTTTGGCCTGTCCCTAAGGTGGCGAGCCAAGCCTTCCAATGGGCCACCCGTACCGGATCGGGGATCAGGAACGGGGCTCCCGCGCCAAAGCTGGCGGCATCGGGTCTAAGGGCGGCCATGGCGGTGCCGAAGGGGGCCCAAAGATGAGGTGCCTGGTCCTTGGCGAAGGTGGTCTCTATCCCACGAAGCCCCCGACCGTTGGCGCGGCCGGTGGTGTGGGCCACGATCTGGGCTGCGGGAAAGGCGCGGGCCGCAAGGGTCTGCAGCCGTGGATCGAGGGCTAGGGTCAATCGCCCCTTTGGCCCGAGTGCGCTTAAAACGTCTGGTACGGTTTGGGCGAACAGGACCTCATCGCCCAGCCCCTGTTCGCCGATTAAGAGCAGGTGACGGCCCTCAATCGATGTGCCCGCTTGCCATTGTGGATAGGGCAGGGGGAAGACGGTGGCATCCTCGTAGGTCAAATCATGGCGCGCCTCATAGGCCTGCCAACCCTCTGCCAAACGCCCCGCGACGAACAGTCTTTTGGCCTGACTGACCCGCGCTGTCGCGACCAGTGAAGCGGGGGAATCGGTGATCGAACGCTCACCTTCAGTCAGCGCAACAGACTGCTTTTCCTTATCAAATCCAGCCGTGAACATGAGGGCGTCAGCGAGGGCGATCCGCGCTTGGCCCATGCTGGGGTTGAGGCGCAGGGCCTCTCCAAGAAAGGTCGCCGCCTCGTCCATCCGGCCGTCGCTAAAGAGGATCAGGCCGAGCGTATTCCAAAGAATGGGCTCGGTTGGGTGGGCTTCAAGCGCTGTGGTCAGGGTGGCGATGGCTGCGGCAAGGTTCATCTGGCTTGCTTGAGCCAAGGCCAGACTGTTGATGATCTCGATCGAGTTTGGGGCCTGCTGTCGGCAGGTCTGGAGCAGTCGTTCGGCGACGGCAAAGAGGTCTAGGTTCATCGCTAATCGGGCCAGATCAACGCCAATCTGAGGTTGGTCGGGGGCGAGGGCCATGGCCTGCTGATAGGCGTCCAATGCTGCACTATTGTCGGATAGGGCCTCACAGGACAGGGCCAGCAGATGCCAAGCGG
>CALFYB010000319.1 GCA_937952995.1 uncultured Caulobacteraceae bacterium | reverse complement strand
TGCCGGTCAAGGGCTTGGCCGTCGCCAGCCTGTTCACGGACAGGATTTGGCCCGCGCCGCGCTTGATGCTGCCGCGAGCCTCGCCGCCGTCAACCGGGCCTATGATCTTCCGGGTGGGGAAACCTTGACCTACCGCGCCATGGCCGAGCGGGTCTTTGCCGGGATGGGCCGTGAGCCGTTGATCCTGTCTGTGCCCCTGCCCCTTTGGCGTCTTGGCCTCACCCTCGCCTCCCCCCTCCTGCCCGGTGCCACGGCAGCGATGGGTGAGCGCATGGCAGAGGATCTGGTGTTTGACGGTGCGTCTGCGACTGCAGATTTCGGCTGGTCGCCAAGAGATTTTCATCCCAAATTTTGAGGGCACCGTGGATGGCCCCTCACCCAACCCTCTCCCCCAAGGGGGCGAGGGCTTATTCGTTCTTCCTTAGCCCTCTCCCTGTGGGAGAGGGTTGGGTGAGGGCCTTGTCTCATCCACCGGCGTCCTTGCGAGCGCAGCGAAGCAACCCAGGGGGCTGACACGACCCTACACAGCTATTCCCCTAGGTTGCTTCGGCGCGATGCGTCTCGCAATGACGCGGGAAAGACCCCCTACCCCCGCTACGCGGGTACTTCCCCCAGAGGGGGAAGATTTAGACCCTTTAGATCTTCCCCCTTTGGGGGAAGTGGCGCGAAGCGACGAAGGGGGCCTGGTTTCTAAACCCTAAACCGTCTGCCCCGCACTCCAGCCACTGGCCCAGGCCCACTGGAAATTATAGCCGCCCAGCCAGCCGGTGACGTCCACGACCTCGCCAATGAAATAGAGGCCCTTGACCTCTTTGGCCTCGAGGGTACGCGACTCCAGATCGCGTGTATCAACGCCGCCGAGCGTGACTTCTGCCGTGCGATAGCCTTCAGAGCCGACCGGCTTGACGTGCCAATCCTTGATCGCACTGGCGATGACCCGCAGCCGCTTGTCGGAAAAATCACCGATGGGACCGCTAGCGCCCTCAAGATCGGCAATCAGCTGCGCGAGGCGCTTAGGGATGAAGTGGCCCAGCACCGTATGGATGGCTTGGCGACCCTGTTCGGTCCGCGCCCGCCGAAGCTCCTCGAACAGGTCCACGCCCGGAGCCATATCGAGCACAATCTCATCGCCCTCGCGCCAATAGGACGAGATTTGCAAGATTGAGGGGCCACTCAGCCCGCGATGGGTGAACAACATTGCCTCAGCGAATTTCGTTTTGCCGCTCGCAATCACCGCATCGAGCGACACGCCCGAGAGAGAAGACAGGCGTTCCAACAGACCGATCTCAAAGGTCAACGGAACCAGAGCCGGGCGGATATTGGTCAGGCGCAGCCCAAATTGCTTGGCCAGATCATAACCAAAGCCCGTCGCGCCCATCTTGGGGATCGACTTGCCCCCCGTCGCCACGATGACAGACGCCGCCTGAACCGGCCCACGCTCGGTTTCCACCACAAAGCCCTTGGCCTCTTGGCGCACCTCTCCTAGCGTGCAGTTCAACCACAAGGCTACCTTGGCGCGGCCCATATCGGCCAAAAGCATGGCGACGATCTCTTTGGCAGACCCGTCGCAAAACAACTGCCCCAGCGCCTTTTCGTGCCAAGCAATCCCCGCCGCATCGACGCGCGCCAAAACCGCCTCGGCCACGTCGGGCATGTTGATGCGGTTGCTGGTGATCAGGGGAACCTTCAGCTCCTTGCGCAAGCGGCCCGTGACTTGGGCAAAGGCGGCGCGGGGGACCATGGTGGCGATGGTCGGGACCTGCGCCTCGTGCCAGCAGAAGTGGGTCGAGATGATCGTCGCGCCGACCGCCTCAATGGCCTTAGCCAGCGTCACCACCTCGTCCCAAGCCATGCCGCCTTCGAGCATGTCCATGGCGGCGATGCGGAAAATCACGATGAAGTCTGGGCCAACCGCCTCGCGCACGCGGCGCACGACCTCGACGGGGAAGCGCATGCGGTTCTCGAACGGTCCGCCCCACTGATCGGTCCGCTGGTTGGTCCGCTCGACCAGGAAGGTGGACAAAAGATAGCCCGCCGAGCCGATGATCTCGACCCCGTCATAGCCCGCCTGCTTGGCCAGAGCCGCGCAGTTGGCAAAGTCATTCAGTTGCTTCTCAATGCCTTCCTCGTCCAGTTCATTGGGCACATGGGCGGCAATACGAGCACGAATGGCCGAAGGCGCAACGCTCTCGCCGCTGCGGGCCAAGGACCCGGCATGAAGGATTTGCAGACAGATCTTCACATCGGGATCGGCAGCATGGACCGCGTCCGTCACCTGACGGTGCTCCTGCGCCTCTTCCGGTGTTGACAGCTTGCCTGAACCGGCTTCGCGATTGGGGCCGATGCCGCCGGTGATGATCATCCCGACGCCGCCGCGCGCGCGCTCTGCGAAATAGGCCGCCTGCCGCGCCATACCGCCGGGAATGTCCTCCAAGCCAGTATGCATCGAGCCCATCAGAACCCGGTTCTTGAGCTGGGTGAAACCCAAATCCAAAGGTGCAAACAGATTAGGATATTTGACCGGCGCGTTCATTCTGTTTCCTCACAGGCAGGCCCTGAACCCATGGCTCGGACCGTGTTCGTCTTGGGTAGACTGTTGTTCTTCGCGCCAACAAAAACAAGCCTATCGTCACGTCATCTTTAGGTTTTGGTTGATCGCGCGGCCCCCTACCCCGGCTGCGCCGGTACTTCCCCCAAAGGGGGAAGATCCAGCCCCCTAAGATCTTCCGCCTTTGGGGGAAGTGGCGCGAAGCGACGAAGGGGGTCTTGTTTCCTCTCCCCATTCCGTTTTCCCCGCACCGGCCTCCAGACCGCGCCGAGACAGGGGTCCTGTCGGCTTCAAGCCGCCCTCTGCCGCGCAATTGCGAGGCCCATCGCGCGGATTGGGCGGGGGATGAACAC
>CALFYB010000318.1 GCA_937952995.1 uncultured Caulobacteraceae bacterium | reverse complement strand
ATCAAAAACGTAGCCTCGGTCCACGGCGCTTGGTTCAGCACAAAATCGCGGCGCACTTGGCCCGCTGCATCAAAACGCATGTCGTGCAAAAAGCCTTGGGCCAGGCCTTGCCGCCGCCGGGCCATCGCGGCCGCGTCTGGTGGTTGGCTTCGCTGCTGAAACCAATGATGTTGAAGCCCATGGCCGCGCCAAGTTGAGCAAAAAGGGCTGCGATTGGGTTGTCGCCAATGATGTGACCCAGCCCGGTGTGATGGGCGGTGAGGACAATACGGTCCTGCTGGTTACGCCTGAGGGCACCGAGCGTTGGGAAAAGGCTCCCAAATCTGACGTCGCTAAACTGATCGCCACCCGAATTGCCAAGGCCCTGACATGACCCTCGCCACTGGACTAGCTGCTCCAACCATCGCCGTTGTTCAGATGGCCCATGCCCAAGGCCTGCCGCTGCCAGCCTATGAGACCTCGGGCGCGGCGGGCATGGACCTGCGCGCCGCTGTCGAGGATGAGGCGCCTGTGGTGCTGCGCCCCGGATCGCGCACCATGATCCCGACGGGGCTCTCGATCGCCGTTCCCCCAGGCTTTGAGGTTCAGGTCCGCCCCCGTTCGGGTCTAGCCGCCAAGGCGGGCATCACCTGCCTGAACAGTCCCGGCACAGTCGATAGCGACTATCGCGGCGAACTGAAGGTCATCTTGATCAATCTGGGGGCCGAAGATTTCATCATCCGGCGCGGCGAGCGTATTGCCCAGATGGTGGTCGCGCCGGTGGTGCAAGCCCAGTGGCAGTTGGTCGATAGCCTTGATGAGACCGCACGCGGCGCTGGCGGCTTTGGCTCGACCGGGGTCTAGCCCCTAGGCCTTCAGGCCCAGCACATCTTGCATGTCATAGAGCCCGGGCTTGGACTGGGCGACGGCCCAGAGGGCGGCCTCGACCGCGCCGCGCGCAAACAGGCCCCGGTCGCGCGCTGAATGGGACAGGGTCAAGATCTCGTCTTCAGCCGCGAACAGGACGCTGTGTTCGCCGACAATGCCGCCGCCGCGCAGAACGCTAAAGCCGATATCGCCTTCCTTGCGTGGGCCGGTCAGACCATCGCGGCCCCGGTCCGAATGGCTGGCAAGATCAATACCGCGCCCGGCTGCTGCCGCCTCGCCCAACATCAGGGCGGTCCCAGAAGGGGCGTCGATCTTGCGGCGGTGGTGGGCTTCAAGCACCTCAATGTCGTAGGCCTTGGGCCCCAGCGCCCTTGCTGCCTGCCGCACGAGGCCCAGCAGCATATTGACGCCGAGGGAAAAGTTTCCCGAACGGACAATAACGATCTGCGTCGCCGCCGCAGCCAGCATCGCCTCGTCATCGGCATCAAATCCGGTCGAGCCAATAATCAGGGCAGGCCGAACGGTCCCACGGCCCCGCGGCTCCGCGCAGGACCGTGCCAAGGCCGCAGACGCCTTAGGCAAGGTGAAATCGATAATGACGCGGCTGGCCTCGATGGCCTCTGCCGCCGAGGTCAAAATCCGCGCGCCACTGAGGCTGCCCTCGGTTCCCCCACGGTCGAACAGGGCGCTGACGGCCACGTCGCCTTGCGCGTCGCTGCGGCTATCCAGCGCAGCAGTCACAACCCGCCCCATGCGCCCAAGGGCCCCGGCGACACCGATATTAACAGCAGATGACGAGGGCATAACGAACCGCTTTCCTTGAACAACAGGTCAATTGATAGACCGCCACCGGCTGCAACAGCAATGGCACAAAACCCCAAACAGCTGTTTGAACAGAGCCCGGCCGGGATATTTGCGCTGTATATTCGGCAAAATATGCCCCGGCCGTTCATGGATGCTGTTGTGGCAGGGGGGCGGCATCGTTAGGGTGCGGCCTCAAATTGAACCTGGCTTGCAAGATCCGCGGGACATCATGACCACCGAAAAGCGCACTTTTACTGACGAAGAAGCCTTGGCGTTCCACAAGTATCCGACGCCGGGCAAGATCGCCATCATCCCGACCAAGCCCATGGATACCCAGCGCGACCTGTCGCTGGCCTATTCGCCCGGGGTCGCGGTTCCGGTGCGCGCCATCGCGGAAAATCCAGACCTCGCCTATGACTACACGTCCAAGGGCAACCTTGTGGCCGTGATCTCCAACGGCACGGCGATATTGGGTCTCGGCGATCTGGGGGCTCTGGCCTCCAAGCCGGTGATGGAAGGCAAGGCCGTGCTGTTCAAGCGCTTTGCCGACGTCGATTCCATCGACATTGAAGTGACCTCCAAGGACCCCGACGAGATCATCACCGTCATCAAGAACATTGGCGTCACCTTCGGCGGCATCAATCTGGAAGACATTAAGAGCCCCGAATGTTTCCGCATCGAAAGCGAACTGCAGGAACTGCTCGACATCCCAGTGTTCCACGATGACCAGCACGGCACGGCGATCATCTCGGCCGCTGGCCTAATCAATGCGTGCCATATTCAAGGCCGACGTCTTGAGGATGTGAAGCTGGTGCTCTGCGGCGTTGGCGCGGCGGGTATTGCGTCGCTGGACCTGATGAAGGCCATGGGTGTGCGCCCTGAGAACTGTATCGCTGTCGATACGACGGGCGTTATCTATCGCGGCCGTACTGAGAGCATGAACCAGTACAAGTCGGCCCATGCGGTCGAGACCAGCTGCCGGACCCTAGCCGATGCCATGGTCGGGGCGGACGTGTTCATTGGCCTGTCCGCCAAGGGAGCCCTGACCCAAGAGATGGTCAAGTCGATGGCCCCAAACCCGCTGATCTTCGCCATGGCCAACCCTGATCCGGAAATCACCCCCGAAGAGGTCCATGCCGTGCGTCCCGACGCCATCGTCGCCACGGGCCGGTCGGACTATCCCAATCAGGTCAACAACGTCCTAGGCTTCCCCTACATCTTCCGAGGCGCGCTGGATGTGCGGGCCCGCCGGGTCAATCACGAGATGAAGATCGCCTGCGCCAACGCCTTGGCGCAGCTGGCCCGTGAAGACGTGCCCGACGAGGTGGCCGCTGCCTATCATGGCCGCCAGCTCAAGTTCGGCCCTGACTACATCATTCCCTCGCCCTTCGATCCGCGCCTGATGAGCTACGTCCCCCCCTTCGTGGCCCAAGCGGCCATGGATACGGGCGTGGCGCGCAAGCCGATCGAGGATATGGACGCCTACCGCGCCTCGCTGGCCCAGCGCCTCGATCCGACGGCGGCCTTCCAGCAAAAGATCTCCGGTGCCGTGCAAAGCGCGCCCAAGAAGCGCATCGTCTTTGCCGAAGGTGAAGAGGCCTCGGTCATCCGCGCCGCTTATGCGTTCCAAAGCCAAGGTCTCGGCAATGCCATCTTGGTCGGCCGCGAAGAGTTGGTGCACCAGAACATGCGTCTGGCCGGGATCGATCCAGCCGAAAATCCGCTGGAGGTGGTCAATGCCCGCATGTCCGACCGCAATTCGGACTATGTCGACTATCTCTACAGCCGCCTACAGCGCGAAGGTTATCTCCAGCGCGACGTCCAGCGCCTGATCAATCAGGACCGCAACTCCTTTGCGGCCTGTATGGTGGCTATGGGGGATGCTGACGGCATGGTCACGGGCGTCACGCGCTCGTACGATCAGGTGCTCGAAGAGGTCCTGCGCGCCATCGACCCGGCCCCCGCTGGCCGCGTCATGGGCATGTCCATCGTCCTGACCAAGGGCCGGACCCTGTTCATCGCCGACACCAACGTCACCGAAATGCCAGAAGCCGATGAGCTGGTTGAGATCGCCATTGAGGCGGCTCGCGCCGTCCGGCTTTTGGGCTTCAAGCCGCGTCTGGCCTTCATGTCCTATTCCAGCTTCGGCACGCCGCTGGGTCTGCGTTCCGAAAAGGTGCGTGAGGCTGTGGCGACGCTCGACGAGATGGACGGGATCGACTTTGAATATGAAGGCGAGATGAGCCCGGAACTGGCGCTCGATGCCACGGCCCGCGCCAACTATCCCTTCAGCCGCCTGACCGGCGACGCCAATGTCCTGATCATGCCCGCCATCCACTCGGCCTCGATCTCCACCAAGCTGGTGCAGGCGCTGGGCGGGGCGACGGTTCTGGGTCCAATCTTGCTGGGCATGTCGCGCCCTGTGCAGATCTGTCCGCTGTCGTCGTCTGTATCCGGGATTTTGAATATGGCGACCATGGCCGCCTATGACCGGCCGCTGACCGACGCCACCGAAGACTAGAAACTATCCCTCCTCCGGCCGTATCCGTCGCGGCAGGAGGAGGGTTTTATTCTACAGCCTAGGCCGCGCAGGCCTCAAAGCCCGCCCGTAGCTTGGCCTCGTCAAGATCGCGGCCAATGAACACCAGTCGGCTATGACGCTGATCGGTGGCGTTCCAAGGACGCTGGAAATCGCCCTCGAGGATCATGTGGACGGCCTGGAAGACCAGACGCCGCTCATCGCCCGCCACATCAATAATGCCCTTGGCGCGCAAGATGTCGGGGCCTTGCGCCGCGAGCAGGTCATTGAGCCAGGTCGTGATCTTGCCGCCATCGACGGGACGGTCGAGGCGAAGACTGATGCCGCGAATATCGTCATCATGGATGTCAGAGGCCTTGGCATGATCGTGGCCATGTCCGTGGTCGTGGCCATGATGATGGTCGTGCCCATGGTCGTGCCCATGGTCGTGCCCGTGGTCATGGTCACAATGCTCATCGTGAACGTGGCCCGCTTCGCCGTGGGCGGGATTAAGGAACTCCGGCTCGATGGAGACAATCCGCTCCAGATCAAAGCCGCCCCGGCCTAGGATCGCGTCCAAGGGTACATTCGAGCGCTGGGCCCGGTGGATCGGGGCTAGCGGATTGAGACGGCGCAGGCGCGCCTCGACCATGCGCAGGTCCTGTTCGGAGACCAGATCGGTCTTGTTCAGTACAATCTGGTCAGCAAAGGCGATCTGCTCG
>CALFYB010000317.1 GCA_937952995.1 uncultured Caulobacteraceae bacterium | reverse complement strand
CCTCCAGCCAGCTTGAGCCTTGGCCCACCTTCAGCTCGCCGCCGGTCCGGTCGCACTGCACATCCAACTCAGCCGAGGGCTCGGTGAAGGGGAAGTGGTGGGGGCGGAAACGGGTGACAACGTCGCTGGTCTCAAAGAACCGGCCAACAAAGGTCTCCAGCGTCCACTTCAGGTGACCCATGTGGATGTTGCGGTCGATGACCAGTCCCTCGACCTGATGGAACATCGGCGTGTGGGTTTGGTCACTGTCTTTGCGGTAGGTCCGGCCCGGCGCAATGATGCGGATCGGCGGGGCCTGCGAGACCATGGTGCGGATCTGGACCGGGCTGGTGTGGGTGCGCAGCAACATCCGCTCCCCTGCCTCGTTCGGCGAGAAGAAGAAGGTGTCGTGGGTCTCGCGCGCCGGATGCTTGGGCGGGAAGTTCAGCGCGGTGAAATTGTGGAAGTCGTCTTCGATGTCAGGGCCATCGGCGACGGCAAAGCCCATCTCGGCAAAGATGGCGGTCATCTCGTCCATGACCTGCATGGTCGGATGGACGCTGCCCCGGCGGCGCGGCGGCGCGGGCAAGGTCAGATCCAGACGCTCGGCGGCCAGCTGGGCATCAAGGGCGGCGGCTTCCAGCGCGGCCTTGCGCTCGGCCAGTGCCGCTTGAACCCGGTCGCGCAGGCCATTGATCAACGGCCCCTGCTCGCGGCGCTCGTCCGGACCCATGCCCCCCAGACCCTTTAAGAGGGCCGAGATCGATCCCGACTTGCCCAAAACATTGACGCGCACAGCGTCCAGCCCGGCCAGATCAGCCGAAGCCGTCACCGCCGAGACGATCTCGGCTTCAAGGGTCGCGAGGTCAGTCATAAGAAGCGCCTATTTTGGTAGGGTAAAACGCCAAACGGCGCGGGGCTGTAAGCGCCCGCGCCGTCAAGGTCTATGGGAAGAGCGTAAGCTCAACAAGCCTTAGGCCAGGGCTGCACGAACCTTGTCAGCAATGGCCTTAAACGCTGCAGGATCGGCTGCGGCGACGTCGGACAGAACCTTACGGTCCATCTCGATGCCGGCCAGGTCGAGACCGTGCACGAATTGCGAGTAGGTGAAGCCTTCCAGACGGGCAGCAGCGTTGATGCGCTGAATCCACAGGGCCCGGAACGAGCGCTTCTTATTACGACGGTCGCGATAGGCATATTGCCCAGCGCGGTCGACGGCGGCCTTAGCCGTCTTGATGGTATTCTTGCGGCGGCCAGAGAAACCCTTGGCCTGCTCGAGAACTTTTTTGTGTCTAGCGTGGGAGACTACGCCCCGTTTAACGCGCGCCATATGAGATCACCTTGAATTAAAATTGCAGGAACAAGCGCCGGTCAGGCGTAGGGCATGAACAGCTTGATGATTTTGGTGTCGGCGTCCGACATCACCTTCGTCCCGCGGTTTTGGCGGATGTACTTGGCGTTGTGGCTGATCAAGCGGTGACGCTTGCCCGCAACGCCAGCCTTGATCCGGCCGGTCGCAGTGATCTTGAAGCGCTTTTTAACGCCAGATTTGGTCTTCAACTTCGGCATTTTGCTGCAGAGCCTTTAACAGCCCTGTCCTCTGATGGTGCACTAAGAGCCGCCATGGCATGCCTAATGGCCAGGCGACTTGTAAGAACCGGTGCTTCTAAGGGAAACGAGCCGAAGACGCAAGGCCTTGGCGGGATTCAGCAAAGCGGGCGTGCGAAGGTTGCGATCCTAGCTTGGCCTTGGCAGCACCAGCGCGACCCGAAGGCCCGGGCCGCTGCCATTGAGGGTGCCGGGCCCCTCGTCAAGTTCCAGCCGCCCGCCATGGGCCTCGGCGACAGCGGCGACCAGCGACAGGCCAAGGCCCGCCCCCGGCTGGCTGCGGCTATTTTCCAGACGCACGAACCTTTGCACCACGCGGGGCCGGTCAGGTTCAGGCACGCCGGGGCCGGTGTCGGTCACCGAAAACTCCACCTCGCCGGAGGCCCGGCGCCGGACGCGCAATCGCACGGCCCCGCCCTCTGGCGTATATTTCACGGCATTGTCGAGGATGTTGGCCAAGGCTTGGGCGATAAATTCCCGGTTGCCGCGCACGGTCAGGGCGGGCGTAGCCTCCAGCTTGAACTCGATGGCCTTGTCTTCGCAAAGGGGCTCATAAAGCTCTGCCACGCCTGAGGCCAGTTCACCGGGATCGAAGCGAACCTGATCGGGGGCCTCGACGGCGGACTGTAGCCGCGTGATCGCCAGAACAGCGTTGAAGGTCGATAGGACCCCGTCGGCATCCTCTAGGGCCTGCCCCAAGGCGGCCTGAGCATCGCCCTTGCCGGACTCCGCCTCGATCAGGGCCAGCTCCAGCCGCGAGCGCAGGCGGCTTAAGGGCGAGCGCAGATCATGGGCAATGGCGTCGCCGACATGGCGCAAGCCGCCCATGGACCGCTCCAGACGGTCAAGCATGTCATTCAAGCCAGACGCCAGTTCGTCAAACTCATCATTGACGCCGCGCAGCTTAACCCGAGCCGCAATATCGCCGCCCCGGACCGCAATGACCACCCGATTGAGGCCCGCCATGGTCTCATTGACATTTCGGCTGATCAGAACCCCGCCGGCCAAACCCAGCAGAATGACCAAGGCCCCAGCCCCCCAGATAGCCCGCAAGATCTTGAGCACAAACGACTCGGCCTCACTGACATCGGCTCCGACAAACAGGCTCTCGCCGCCCTCGAGCCGAACCTGTTGGCCGCGGGCAGAATGGCGGATCTCGGCCCCATCGGGATCGGTGTCGGTGACCTTGAACGAGACACTTGTCTGCGTGCCGTTGAAGCGCTCGACGGGTGAGGCCTCAATCGTTCCCGTGACCTTTTGGCCCGTCTTGTCGAGTAGAAGGTAGAAGAAAGGACGATCACCCGCCGCTCGCTCGACCATGGACCGGTTCAGGGCCTTGACCCCACCTTGGCGATAGACGCCGGTTAGGGACTGGATTTCTTGACTGATGGCCCGGTCAGCGCGGCCCGTCACCTCCCCGGCCGTCACGACATAGATATAGCCCAAAAAGATACTGGCCGCTGCCGCGAACACGGTCAGGAACAACAGGGTCAACCGAAAGGGGGTCGTGCGAAAGACCTGCGGCAAGACCGATGCCACGGCGCTTAGGCGTCCAGCCGATAGCCTGCACCGCGTACGGTTTGCAGCATGGGATGGTCAAAGCCCTTGTCAATCTTGGCCCGCAGCCTTGAGACATGGACATCGATGACATTGGTCTGAGGATCGAAATGATATTCCCAGACCTTCTCCAACAGCATGGTGCGGGTCACCGATTGGCCCGCATGGCGCATCAGATATTCCAGCAGTTGGAACTCGCGCGGCTG
>CALFYB010000316.1 GCA_937952995.1 uncultured Caulobacteraceae bacterium | reverse complement strand
ACCCGGGCAAGCTCGCCGAAATCGGCGCGCAATGGATCGTGACCAGCGCCGGCATGGGCTGGAAGCTGCTGCCGCGGATGTCGGAGCCGTCGGCGCACGCCGCTTTCGGAGGCCTGCGCGCCTGCGGGCATGCCGGCCTCGTGTTGTTTTCGAGCGGCACCAGCGGCCGGCCGAAGGCGATGGTGCAGGACCTGACCGTCTTGTCGGCGACCTACGAGGGGCGCCGCCGCCACCGCTTGCCAATCCTCGCGTTGTTGGGCTTCGACCACATCGGTGGCTTGAACACGCTGTTCGGGGCGCTGGCCTCGGGTACGACCTTGGTCGTGCCGGGCGCTCGCTCGCCAGCGCAGGTCGCCGCCGCCATGGAACGCCACCGCGTCGCGGTTTTGCCGGCCTCGCCGACTTTCCTAAACCTCCTCTTGGTTTCCGGTGAGCACCGCGCCCGCGATCTCAGCGCCTTGCGCGTGATCACCTACGGCACGGAGCCGATGCCGCTGGGCTTGCTGCAGCGCCTGCGCGAGGCGAAGGACAAGCAGGAATTCGACGCCTTCATGCAGGACCGCGCCAAAGGGGCGCAGGCCCCGGCCAGCGTGCGGATCAGGCCCAGCTCTCGTTCAGCAAACTCATCATCCGGGGTCAAGTATGCGTCTGAGATCAGTTGAATGACCCCTCGCCCAGCCGTCTTGAGTGCCCGCGCCGCGCCCATAAGTTCGGCCTCCGTCGCCGAAAGGGTGCCAATGGTATCGCCGCTGCGGGACCGGTGGACATAGGTTCGAGAGGTAGAAAAGCCCAAGGCCCCGGCCTGCACGGCTTCCAGGATCAGACGCTCCATCTCATTGATCTCGGCCTCTGTCGGGACCTCCAGATGGTCGCCGCCCCGGTCACCCATCACATAGGCCCGCAAGGCGGCGTGGGGGACGTGGGCCCCGACATCGACCGCAAACTTGCGGCGGGCCAGCGCGTCCAGATAGTCCGGAAAGGTCTCCCAGTCCCAGGTCAGCCCCTCAGCGAGCGCGGTACCCGGAATGTCTTCGACCCCCTCGAGCAGGGCGATCAACCAATCATGCCGATCCTTACGCGCCGGGGCAAAGCCGACGCCGCAATTGCCCATCGCGATCGAGGTCACGCCATTGATCGAGGAGGGAGCCAAAACTCCATCCCAAGTCGCCTGACCGTCATAGTGGGTGTGGATGTCGACAAAGCCCGGCGTGACCAACGCCCCTTTGGCGTCGAGCGTGCGCTTGGCCGTGGACGTCACGGTTCCGACCTCAACAATGCGGCCATCCTTGATGCCGACATCACCAAGATAGGCCGGTGCGCCCGAACCATCGACGAGGGTGCCGCCACGGATCACCAGGTCTAAAACGGGGCTTGAGTCGGTCATGTTGCTTATCCTCACCTCGGGCCCCGCCCTACTCGGCGGTGGTCATTGCCGCTATTCTAAGCGCAAATTCGTCCCTGACACCGAATTTTTGTGCCCATAAAACCGGCTCATTTCAGGGAAGATGATGATTTTAAGTGACAATTTTTTCAACTAACCCGCCCTGACTGTAATTTTTGCTGAGAACGCAAAAATAATACACTCAGGGGGTGTAAATCGTGCTATGGAACAGTATGATTTGCTGACGCTCGGTTTATAGGACTCGACCTTGTCCCAACATTCCTTCCCCAGGCCCGATTTGGCCACCAAGACACGTGATGACCTGCTGGATCAAGCCGGGGCTGTTGCGGCGGATTTTGGTCTTGAGGCCCTGAGCCTGACCATGCTGGCCGACCGAGCCGGTGTGCCGGTCGAGCAAATCTATCAAAATTTCGAGTCGCGAACGGCTCTGGTCGACGCTCTCGTTGACCGCTTGCTTAATCGCCAGACCGAGGCGGCCAATATCTGGTTTGGTCGCTATTCGGCGCAAGGCCGCGCCGTCATGTCGGACCATGTCGAAGACTTGCTTCAAGCGCTCTATCTTGCCGGTCGAAGCGTCAATGGGTCCGAAACGTTGCAGCAGGCCCTCATTTCCATGCCGCACCTTGCAGAGCGTCGCATGACCCTGCGCAGCCAGATCACCGACCAATTCGTGCACGTTCTGGGCACAATGGATCCAAGCCAGTCGCGTGACCGGCTGTGGGCACGCTATCGGATCGCCGTAGACATGGCCCTATCTGCCCAGTCCCTCGCCGCCGCTGAACCACAAGAAGGTCAGCGCGAACGGGTGATCAAAGAGGCCGCCCGGGTCCTGCGCTTTGCTCTTGAAGCGGCCTAACCCGCACAAGGCTCAATTTCTGAAGGCATGCCCGGCCACTACGTCGCCTCATGCGCCTGCGGTCAACCTGCGACCATACCCGTCTGCTAACGTCCTATAGACCCGTGACTGACTGGGCATAACAGGCTTGCTTGCAACACGGGCAAGGGCCGAAAACTCGTAACTTTCCAATTCCAGTCAAAAAAAGACGCCGCGCCCAAGCCCGAAGGCCTGAACACGGCGCCAGTCAGCCCCGCCGGGGGCGTCCCTTTAGAACTTCTTCGTCACACCGACCTTGTAGGTACGGCCGAGTGGGTTACCCGTGAACGGGTCGTAGCCCAGCTCCAGTCGTGCGAACGATGGGTCCTTGTCGAAGATGTTGGCAACAGATGCGGTAAGGGTCGTGTCCCAAGGCAGGAACACCCGATAGTTGATGTCCTGAATGATCTGGGCATCGATGGTCTTACCGGCCGCGACGGTGACGGGGTTACCCGCCAGATCGCGTGCATAACCCGCTGTGAAGGGCGCGACGCGCTGGTCTTCATAGGAGTCGATATAGCGGATCACGTAACGCAGATTGTGCGGACCGACCGAATATTCGGCGTGAGCCTCACCCTTCCATTTAGGGATTGGAACAGCCGTGGTCTGGTAGTTCAGATAGCCCACAGCATCGAAGGCCGCAGAGGCGAGATTGCCGCCGATATAGGTCGCACCCACCTTATATTCGTTGGTGATGGTGACGCTACCGCCGACAGAGAGGTCGCCGCCCTTGAACACTTCGTTCCACTTATAGTCACCGACGATGTCGATACCGGAGGTCTTAACCGCCGCACCGTTGGTGTAGTAGGTCTGCAAGCGAACAATGTTGGCACCCGCACAACCGAGGTTGTTGAAGGTAAACCGCGCCGCGAGAGGGCTGGAGCAGTTAGCAGCGGCACCGGTTGGGAACACCGCATTGACCAGGCCCGCGACAGGCTCGGCAACGATGGGGTTCTCGAAGTCAAACTGCCAATAGTCGATGGTCGCCCTCAAACCTGCGATCTTGAAGATAGCCCCGACATTGTAGGTCTTGGCCTTTTCCGGATCGAGGGATGGATTGCCGCCGATGTCGACAGCGCGGAAGCTGCCGGCGATCTGCTGCAACGAGGTCACATTGTTGTTGGCCAGCTGCGAGTCGGGCGGTCCACGGAAGGTGCTGCCGGCCGAAGCGCGGAAGGCGAGCATCTCTGTGGCCTGCCAACGCACCGAGATTTTCGGATTGAAGGTCGAACCGACCTCCCCGCCGTAATCTTCGTAACGTGCAGCGAGCTGAGCCTGGATCTTGTCTGTGATCGGCAGGCTGAATTCCGCAAAGCCGGCGAAGATATCGCTGGCCAGATCCTGCGGCGTTGCAACGCCAAGGAACACGGACGGGCCGTTGCGGACGGCACCGGTACAGTTGGTCACACCAAAGTCCGGCGTGTTGACGCAAGGATTGGTCAGGGCGTTGCCGTAGTCGCTATAGTCGGCCTTGAAGAAGTTGCGCCGATACTGGCCACCGGCCGCCCAGCCAATCTGGCCGCCGGGCAGGGAGATGCCGAGCTTGCCGTTCAGCACGCCGTCGAGGACGAAGGTGCTGGCCGTCTGTTTGGTGGAGGACTTCTGGAAGAACCAGCGGGTCACCTCTTCGGAGTTGGCCACAGCCGCATTGTAGTTGGGGTTGGCGACGCCAGTGATCGAATTGCTTGGGATGGCGTTCGAGAAGGGGTTGAACCACAGACAGCCATTGGCACCGGGCGTATTGGCTGCGATGTTACAACGGGGGCCGCCCAAGCC
>CALFYB010000315.1 GCA_937952995.1 uncultured Caulobacteraceae bacterium | reverse complement strand
GCGCTGCGCTGAGCGCCAAACCGAAGAAGCCGCGTGGCAAAGGCCGCCCCTTCCAGAAAGGGAATAAGGACGCCTACAAGCCCGGCCAAACCGGCAAAGGGAGCCCTGCCCGTGTCCCCCCTCGCAGTGCCCTTTCCAGCCATTCCGCCCATTGCCGGGGTGGAGATGGCCACCGCCCGCGCGGGCTTTTACAAGCACGAACGTGACGACCTTCTGATCATGAAGTTTGTTGAGGGCACGAGCGCAGCGGGTGTCTTTACCCGTCATGGTGTGGGGTCGGCCCCGGTCGATTGGTGCCGCCGGAACCTCAACCTGTCCAAGGGAACGGATATTCGGGCCCTGGTGGTCAATGCGGGCTGTGCCAATTCCTTCACCGGCAAGCCCGGCCAGGATGCCGCCCGCCGGGTCGCGTCCGCCGTTGCCAAGCGGTTTGATTGCCGCCAGCGGGACGTCATGATGGCCTCCACCGGGGTGATCGGGGTTCTGCTGGACGATACCAAGATTGTCCACCGCCTGGCCGAAGCCGAATCCCGGCTTGAAGCCGACGCCTGGACCACCGCAGCCCAGTCCATCATGACCACAGACACCTTCCCCAAGGGGGCCTTTGCCGAGGCGGTCATAGACGGCGAGACGGTGCGGATTGCCGGGATTTGCAAGGGTTCGGGCATGATTGCCCCGGACATGGCGACCATGCTGGCCTTCATTGCGACCGACGCGACCATCGCCCCGGCAGCCCTTCAGACCTTGGTCAGCCTCTATACGCGCACGACCTTCAACGGCGTCACGGTCGACGGCGACACCTCGACCAACGACACCTGCCTGCTGTTCGCCACGGGAGCGGCGGGCGCGCCCAAGATCTCGCGGGCAGGGGATCGCCGCTTGGCCGATTTCCGCGACAAGCTCGAACAGGTCATGCTCGATCTGGCCCTGCAGCTGGTGCGGGACGGGGAGGGGGCGAGCAAGTTCGTCAAGATCACGGTGTCCGGTGCCCGCTCGCCCGCGTCAGCGCGCAAGATCGCCAAGACGGTGGCGGAATCGCCTCTGGTCAAGACCGCCTTTGCCGGTGAAGACGCCAACTGGGGCCGCATTGTCATGGCCGTCGGACGGGCCGATGAGCCGGTTAGCCGCGAACGCCTCGCCATTCGCTTTGGTCCGCTGGTGGCCGCTGTCGATGGGGCGGTCTCGCCCACCTATGACGAAGAGGCCATGAGCGCCTACATGAAGAATGCTGAGCTAGAGGTCAGCGTTGATGTCGGAGTGGGTCGCTCAACCGCCACGGTTTGGACCTGCGACCTGACCAAGCGCTATATCGAGATCAATGGCGACTATCGTAGCTAAAGATGGGCGCAGCTAAGCTTGGGATAGGCCGTCCATGACCAACATCGTTCTTGTCGTCGCCTGCGCGCTGGTCGATGTGGATGGCCGGGTGCTGATCTGCAAACGCCCGCAAGGCAAGTCCTTGGCCGGTCTATGGGAATTTCCGGGCGGTAAGGTCGAGGCCGGTGAAACGCCGGAAGCGGCGCTGATCCGCGAGATGGACGAAGAGCTGGGGATCACCATCACCCAAAGCTGCCTTGCGCCCTTCGTCTTTGCCTCGCACACCTACGAGACCTTCCACCTGATGATGCCGCTCTATCTGTGCCGCCGGTGGAGCGGGGTGGTCGTTGCTAAGGAGCATGAGGCGCTGGCCTGGGTAAAGCCAAATGCCCTGTCAGACTACGACATGCCGCCCGCCGACGCGCCCCTGATCGCCTATTTGCGCGACTTTCTCTAGGGTTGGCGTAGCCGGATCTTCTTGACCACGCCGGAATAGCTGAGCATCGGCTTGCCGCCGGTCGAGACGATGCCGCGGATAAAGACGAGGGACTTGCCCGCCTTAACCACTTCGCCGCGCGCTTCGATCAGATCGCCTTCAAAGGCGGGGCCGATAAATTCGCCATTCAGTGACACGGTGACGGAGTTGGAATCCTTCAAGGCCTCGCGCCCGATGCAGAACAGCGAGAAGTCGGCAAAGGTCAGCATACAGCCGCCATGCATCGCGCCGCCGCCGTTCATATGTTTTGCCGCCGCCCGGAAGGCACAGCGCACGCTTCCATCATCCTCGACGCGGAACACAAACTGGCCGGTCAGGTCCTCGAAGGGATCAAAGCCGTTCCAAGCCTGCCAACCGGCAAACTCGCCCTCGGTGACCGTGGTTGGCTTGTAGATATTCTCTTCGGTTCCGCCATCCATGGGTTTGCTCCTCGTCTGATCCCGATTTAGGTTGCAGCCGATCACATATCTTCGGCTTCATTCCAAGAGATGATTGCGCAAGACCTGTTGGACGGGCGCAATTTAGGCTCTAGATGAAGTCTAAAGATACCGACCCTATGCGAGGAAACCCCATGGCCCTAGATCTCGAAACCCGCACCCAGCTGATCGAAACTGTCCGCCGCTTCGTCACCGAGCGTCTGCGCCCCATCGAAGCGCAAGTCGCCGAGAATGACGCCGTGCCTGACGAGATCGTCGCTGAGATGCGCGAGCTGGGTCTGTTCGGCCTGACCATCCCCACCGAATATGGCGGGCTTGGCCTGAACATGGAGGAAGAGGTTCTGGTCGGGATCGAGCTTGGCGGCGCGAGCCCCGCCTTCCGCTCAGCCTTCGGCACCAATGTCGGTATCGGTAGT
>CALFYB010000314.1 GCA_937952995.1 uncultured Caulobacteraceae bacterium | reverse complement strand
CTGCCGCTCGTGCTCGCCGGCGGTTCCGACCTTGGACTGAAACACGGCAGCCACATCGACTTCGCCAATCTTTGGATCAAGGAACTCTGATTGGCAGGGACTCCCCGACCCCTGTCACAAAAACGGCCACCGGAAGCGGGTGGCCGTTTTTTGTTTTACACCCTCAGCACCCCGCGGAAGGCCCGGGCGGCGTAGTAGGACTGGGCACCGTTGTGATAGATGAAGACATGCCCGAAGCGGCGGTGCGAAGAGCTCTCATTGCGGCAATTCCTGATCGTGGGTCATGGGGTTCAGCTCAGCTTGCCAAGACGCGCAACCGCATCTTCGGATAGCTTGGCAGTCTGTTCGACGAGGCGAGCCATGCGCTCATAGGCACGGCTAACCTCGATCATGTCGGTGATTTCTTTGATGGCATTGACGTTCGAGCCCTCCAGCATCCCCTGATGCATTTGAGCTGTCGTCGCGGGGGTTGGCTGAACGTTTGAGGTGTTGCGATAGAGGCCGTCACCCATCTTTTCGAGGCTAGACATAGAGGCGAATTGCACAGGTCGCAGGGCAGCGATGCGCTGACCGGCTTGGCTGATGATGCCGTCCTTGCTTATGCTCAGTGGGCCCTTTTGGGTGTCAACGAGGATCGGGCCGCCATCGCCCACCAACTGGTCGCCCTTTTGCGTCGTCAGGCGACTGCCTGCATCGAGCGTGAAGCGTCCGTCGCGCGTGTAGCGTGGACCGTCAGCGGTGTTGATCTGGAAAAAGCCTTCGCCTTCTATGGCAATGTCTAAGCTGTTACCGGTCGTGCGCAGCGAGCCTTGGCTAAAGTCGCGTGCAAGGCCCGTATCTAGGACGAACTTGACTGGGGCAGGGCCGCCCATGGTCTTGGCTGGGCTCTCTGGGTCTTCAGCGAGGATGAGCTGCTCGACCTTAAAGCCGACCGTGTCTTGGTTGGCGATATTGTTGGCGACCACATCCATTTGACGTCGCAAGGTCATCTGGCGCGACAGTCCGACATACATTGCATTATCCACGGCGCGCTCCTCTTCCTCTTGTGCCAATTTCCACTCAAAGCCCATGCAAATGACGGGCCAGTTTGAAAGCTGAACTATTTCAATGTAGAATGTGGTTAATTTTCGCTTAGCATGCGGGTTTGACCCGGCAAGACCTGCCGAAATCGGCTCTGGTTAAAAACCGATCCTTAACCCGTGTAAGCAATGTATAAAGAAGTGTAGTGCAAGGATTCTCGCGAAGGCTTTTGGGCCTCGAGATTTGAACGCGGACAGCGGTGAGACGATGGCCAAAGATAAAGCCAAGAGCAAAGAGGCCCCAGAGGGTGAAGCCGCAGAAGCCGTAGAAGGTGAAGAGGGCGAACCCGGGAAGAAAAAGCTACCCGTCCTGTTTATCGCTATCGGCGTGGCCGTGGCGCTCGTCCTCGGCGGCGGCGGTACTGCAGCCTTTTTGATCTTCGGTAAGAAGAAACCTCCGGAAGCTCACGGCGAAAAGAAGCCTGAGAAAAAGGAAGAAAAGAAGGAGGGAGGGCACGGCAAAGAAGGCGAGGGTGCCAAGCCCGTCGGTATCGTCAAGGAAGGTCCTGATGGTGTGACCTTCTACACCTTGCCGGACATCACGGTGAACATGCAGTCACCGGACAATCGTCCGACCTATATCAAGTTAAAATTGACGCTCGAATTGCCGAATGCCGAACTTGTTGAGGTGTTGGAACCGAACATGCCGCGGATGCAGGACATGTTCCAATCCTTCCTGCGCGAACTGCGGCCCGAGGATATGCAGGGCAGCCAAGGCAACTATCAATTGCGGATGGAAATTCAGCGCCGGGTCAATCTGATTATTGCGCCCGCCAAAGTGAATGCCGTGCTGATCGAGGAGATGTTGATCAGCTAAGGGTGTTATCCTAGCCGAACGGGAATCATGGCTGACGAAAACGAACCCTCGACTGATTTGAATGCTGGAAGCAATCCAGCGAACGCCACCGATGGCTCGGGCGGCGGTCAGGAACCTTTGCCCGGCGCAGAGCGGATACTGAATCAAGAAGAGATCGACAGCCTTCTCGGCTTCTATCTGAATGACGACGAAGACGACGAAAATACCGGTATTCGGTCGATCATCAATTCGGCTCTGGTCAGCTACGAGCGGCTGCCCATGCTCGAAATCGTCTTTGACCGCCTTGTGCGGTTGATGACCACGAGCCTGCGCAATTTTACATCTGACAATGTCGAAGTGTCGTTGGACAGCATCTCGTCCATCCGGTTCGGGGACTATCTGAACTCGATCCCACTGCCTGCAATCCTCGCGGTGTTTCGGGCTGAGGAACTGGACAATTACGGCCTTCTAACCGTCGACTCCAACCTGATCTATTCGATCGTTGACGTGCTGCTCGGCGGTCGTCGCGGTACCGCAGCCATGCGCATTGAAGGTCGTCCCTATACGACCATCGAGCGGGCGTTGGTTCAGCGGATGATCGAAGTGGTCTTGGCCGATGCAAAGCTGGCCTTTGAGCCCTTGACCCCCTTGAGCTTCAACCTTGATCGTCTGGAAACCAATCCTCGGTTTGCGGCCATCGCCCGTCCTGCCAATGCCGCTATTTTGGTGAAGCTGCGGATCGACATGGAAGACCGTGGAGGGCGCATCGAACTATTGTTGCCCTATGCGACCCTCGAGCCCATTCGCAAAATGCTCCTGCAGCAGTTCATGGGTGAAAAGTTTGGCCGCGATAATATCTGGGAGAGCCACCTCGCGACCGAGCTTTGGACCACCCAGATGGAGGTTCGCTGCGTTCTGGACGAACAGAAGATCAATCTTCAGCGCGTTTTGGATTTCAAGGTGGGCGACACCTTGATGCTTAATGCGACGGCGGACAGTCTCGTTGAGCTTCGTGCAGGGTCTATTCCCTTGACCCAAGGCCGCATGGGCCGACGGAACCATTCCATCGCCGTTCGGGTGGAGACCTCGCTTTCGGAATCGACAAAGAGGGCCATTCGGAAGGACCTATGAGCCTGATCCCGATCATCCTTAATGTCTTACTGGCGGTGTTGCTGATGGCAGCGCTCCTCGTCGGCTGGCGGCTAGAGCGCCGTCTTAAGGACTTGCGTCAGAGCCACCTGGGTTTTGCTAAGGCGGTGCAAGAGTTGGATGTGGCTGCCCTGCGCGCTCAGGCGGGTCTTGATCAGTTGCGCATCGCGGCGGACGAGGCTGGAGATATTTTGGGCGATCGCCTGATCCGAGCACGGGAAATGTCTGAAAAGCTTCAAGGCATGATCGTAACGGCCCAAAAGGTCACCGAAGAGCGACGCCTTGCGCCGGAGCCCCCCGTTCGGGTTCGCGCGCGCAGTCAGCCCGATACGCTCCAGCTTTCGCCCGCCGATAGGGTTCCTGCAGCGCCCGCGCCGCGAAGCCGTATGCCCCTGATGGAAATGGACGACGACCTCTTTACCGGACCGGACCTGTCAGAGGCTGACTCCGATCCCAATCCCCAGCCTAAACCCGCCCAATCGCGGCGTAATCTTTTCGGAGGCCGTCGATGAGGCCCATCCCCCGCATCTTGCCCATTATTGCTGTGACCATCGGCGGAGTTCTGGCGATCAACGCCCTGTCTGGCGTGCGTGATCTGCCGCAGTTGATGTCAGGCGCTAAGGCCTTGGCTCAAGGCGTGACGGGACCCAAAGCCGATGGGGCTAAGGGGGCTAGCCCAAAAGGCGCAACTGCGGCCAAGCCAGGTGAAAAGTCAGCCGTTCCTGCAGATCCTGCAAAACTCGCGGCAGGGGCCACCACCCCGGCTGAAGGTGGCGAAACCCAAATGGCTGCCAATGCCAACAATAGCCCCTATTCCGGGTCCATATTGGCAGCGAGCAAGTCCGGTGCCTTGGCAGCACCCACCACAAAATCTGTCGCCAAGTCAGCGGCAATCTGTGCGCCAACGGCCGCTGAACTTGCCAAGGAGGCTGGCATGTCGCCGGCTGAACTTCGTGTTTTGCAGAGCCTAGGGACGCGCCGTGGGCAGCTGGACCAGCGCGAAAAGGACCTTGATGTCCAACTGCAACTATTGGCGGCGGCGGAAGCAAAGCTGGACGGAAAGATTAAGTCTCTTAATGGCTTAAAGGGACAGGTTCAGTCTCTGCTTGGCCAAGCGGATGCGCAGCAGCAAGCCGAGAATGATCGACTGATCCGCGTCTATGAGGCCATGAAGCCCAAGGATGCAGCCGCTCGCTTTAGCCTGTTGGAAGATAGTGTCCGTCTACCCATCGCGTCGAAAATGAAAGAAAAGTCGCTGTCGGCGATTTTGGCGCAGATGTCACCGCCGGATGCAAAGGCCCTGACCGAGCGGCTCGCTAATCGATTTGCCGCTGCCCGTGCTGTCGCAGACGCCCGCGCAGCTGTCACGGCTGCCCCGCCCGCGACCCCGGCCAAGCCTGCTGCTGGGCCAGCAAAGGCCGCGCCGCGTAAGGCGGGCTAGAGCGAAAAATATGGGTCTGATCTCCAACCGTCGAAGCAGACTGAAGGCCAGCGTTGCGCTGGCCTCTATGCTGGCGGTTGCCATATCGCCTTCAGGCCAAGCGCAGGTCCGTAAGCAGCCCACACCGACACCTGCAGCCTCCGAGGTTGTCGGGCCTTTGGATGTTCGCGTCGCCAAGAGCGAGGCCTTTTCCCGCGTTGAGTTTCGATGGTCCGTCCCGACGCGGGCGACGATCAGTCGTGACGGACAAGCGATCCTTGTGCGGTTCAATCGAAATGCCAAGCCGGACATATCGCGTCTGAGGGTCAGCCCTCCACCCTTTATCAAGACCGCCGAAGCCAAGCCTGTCGGTACTGGTTTGGAAGTCAGGATTGAACTGACGGACGATGCCGATTTCATTTCGGGTCAGGCCGACGGCGGCAGCTATATCAATATTTTCAAGCGCAAAGACCCTGAGGGGAAGGCGGCCGCTACCGAAGCGGCGCAACTTGATCCAGCTTCTGATGTCGGTGCTGACGGTGCGGGGATGACCCGGCCAGATCCCCGACCGGACAACGGCATCGTGCCGGTATCTGGGCGGGTTGAGAATGGACAGTCGGTCCTGCGGTTCGCTTGGAAAGCTCCATTAGGGGCTGCCATATTCCGTCGCGGCGACGCGCTCTGGATTGTTTTCGACGGCAAGGCCCAGCTGGACCTGTCCAAGGTCGCTAAATCTTTGCCGCAGGTTCGCGACCTTCGGGCTGTGCAGGGAGATGACTATACCGCCCTGAGGCTTGCGGTGCCGCAGGCCACCTCGGTCAATGCCAGTGCGGAGGGGCCTGTCTGGGCTATCGGCATCGGTCCATCAGCCGCGGCGGCGTCAACCCTGATCAATGTCGGACGCGACGAGCGTGCGGTGCCCCCTAGCCTAACAGCCACGGTTGCGGGCGCGACCCATGTCGCCTGGGTCAATGATCCCGTGGTCGGAGACCGGATTGGCGTCGTCACCGCCTTGGCCCCCTCAAAGGGGCTGCCGTCGCGGCGTGACTATGTCGAGGCCGCCTTCTTACGCTCGTCGCAGGGCCTTGCGATTGAGCCCTATGTCGATGATCTAGAGGTTTTTGTCACAGGCGATATTGTCCGTATCGGCAGGCCCAAGGGCCTAGCCCTCTCAGGCAATGTGGCGGTCAAGCAAATTGCCGCCCAATCGGGAGCGCCGCAGCCAGCAGCCATGCCTGCCCTGATCGATTTCAAGGGCTGGTCAGAGACGGGATCCGGCGGGTTTTTAGGGCGCTATCACGCCTTAATGGATGCCGCGACCGATGAGGCGACCAAGAATAAGGACGGGGCTGTTACCGCACGGATGGCGATGGCACGCTTCCTGATCGGTTCTGAACTGTCCTACGAAGGTATCGGGATGCTCAATCTGGTGGCTAGGGTCAACCAGACCATGATGGGCAATGCAGAATTTCGAGGTCTGCGCGGTGCGGCCAAGGTCATGGCGGGGCGCTATAAAGAAGCCTCTACGGATTTGGCCTCTCCCGTCCTGCAAGGGGATCCGTCAAGCGCGCTCTGGCGGGGTTATGTCGCCTATAAGCAAGGCCAGTGGCCTGAGGCGCGTCAGCAGTTTGAGCAAGGCATGCCCGCCCTAAGGCTATTCTCGCCGACCTGGCAGGCGCGTTTTGCCAGAGCCAATGCGGAGGCTACCCTAGCGACGGGTGACGCGGAGGGGGCGCGGACGCTGTTGCGTGGTGCCCAGATTTCCGGCGTCGATATTGTTGAGACCTTGAAGACCCTGCTGCTGCAGGCTCAGATTTTCGAAGCCATGGGCGACTCGTCTCGGGCTATGCATATGTTCGACGCCCTTTCGCGCGCAAGAACCGAAGAGGTCAGCGCGCCGGCCCTACTTAATGCCACTCGGATCAAACTTGATCGTGGCATGATCACGCCGCCAACCGCAGCCGGGATCTATGACGGCCTTCGTTATCGTTGGCGCGGAGATGCCAACGAGTTGAAAACCATCCGCACGCTGGGTGAACTCTATATTAGCCTAGGCCGCTATCGGGAGGCGCTAGACGTCCTGCGCTCGGCGGGTAACCGGCAGCCCGACATGCCAGATTCTCAGGCTATTCAGAGCCAGTTGAGCAACGCCTTTCGGGCGCTGTTCCTTGATGGCGATGCCGATGGCTTGGAGCCGGTTCAGGCCCTCGCCCTATTCTATGACTTCAAAGAATTGACCCCAATGGGAGCCGATGGCGACCTTATGGTGCGTCGCCTTGCCCGGCGATTGGTCGATGTTGACCTCTTGGATCAGGCCGCTGAGCTCTTGAAATATCAGGCCAACGAACGCTTGGATGGTGTGCCGCGCGCTGTGGTCGCAACCGATCTCGCCCTGATCAATCTGATGAACCGAAAGCCAGAGCAGGCTCTTGAGGCGATCAACAGTTCGCGCACGACGGTTTTACCAACCTCGCTCAACGCCGAGCGGCGGATCATCGAGGCCAAGGCCTTGGTCGCCGTTGGGCGGATGGATCACGCGCTAGAGATCTTGGAAAATGACAAGAGCGCCGACGCCAGCGAAGTGCGCGGTGATATTGCTTGGCGCCAACGGGCCTGGCCACAGGTCGGTCCGGTCTTCGAAAAGAGCTTAGGGGATCGGTGGAAAGCACCTGCGACGCCTTTGACCGAAGAGGATGAAACACGGCTGCTGCGGGCGGCGATCGGCTATAGTCTGGCGGGAGACGATGCGTCCCTTGCCCGTCTCAATCAGCGCTACAAGCCCTTCGTAAATGGGGCCAAGCAGGCCGATGCTCTGCGTGTTGCGTTGGTGGGCCTTGAAGGCGACACGACCTCAGCTGATTTTGCTCAGAAGGTCTCTGACAATGAAATCTTTGCGGGCTGGGTCGATAAGATGAAGCAGCGGTTCCGCGATCGTGCCCCGCCGCTGACATCACGAACAGCCAAAGCTGCCACACCGCCAAAGCCAGCCGCTTAGGCCAGTAGCGCTTAGGCAAGCGGTGCTGGGGCTAGCGGTGCTGGGGCTATCCCGGCGGCGGTATTCGGCCCTGATGGAAGCTCTCGACCAGAGAGCCGCAGACCAGTCCCCATCCATCAACCAGCACAAAGAAGATCAGTTTGAACGGCAGCGACACGACCGCTGGCGGGAGCATCATCATGCCCATACTCATCAAGATACTCGCCACCACCAGGTCGATGACGAGGAACGGGATGAACAACAAGAAGCCAATCTCGAAGGCGCGCTTCAATTCGCTGATCATGAAGGCGGGCGTCAGGACGTGCAGGGGCGTATCGGCGCGGGTCTCAGGCTTATCGATCTTGGACAGGCGAATGAACAGGCCAAGGTCCTTATCGTCTACTTGGCTGAGCATGAAGGTCTTGACCGGGGTAGATGATGCATCAAAGGCATCAGTCAGGGACATCTGCTGATCCATCAACGGTTTGATGCCTGCTTCGTAGGAGGCCTCAAACGTGGGGGCCATGACGATGGCGGTCAGGAACAGTGCCAAGCTGACAATCACGGCATTGGGCGGGCTCTGCTGAAGGCCCATGGCGGTGCGCAGGAGCGACAGGACCACGACGATCCGAACAAAAGCCGTCGTCATAATGACAATAGAGGGAGCGAGCGACAGGACGGTCATAAGACCGATCAACTGCACCACGCGCTCGGTCAGGCCTGCGCCACTGCCGAGATTAATGTTCAAGGCCTGTGCCGCGGCGATGGCAGGTGCAGCCACCGAGGCGAGGGTGGTGAGAAGCGCAATGAGGCCAATGCGCTGAAGGCTGAAGCTGGAATCAGGACGCATCAGGCCGCAGGCTCCGTTTGGTCTGGCGTGGAAGGGGGCAGGGGAGCAGGTCCCGTCGGATGCTCCACTAAGATCTTACCGTCGCCGAGCAGCAGGAGCTTCTCTTCTTGATCGACGCGGATGAGGACGAGGCGACGTTGGGGGTCCAGCATCAGGCTCTCGATCACGGCCAAACGCTTCGGCGCAGACTTCAGAGACTGTAGCCTAGCCAGAGCATCAGGACCAAATCGGCGCATGCCGACAGCGGCGAGGCCGAGCAATGCCAGCGTCACCCCCAAGGCCAGTAACATACGGATGATCTCAACCATGGACTTGACCTGATCCGACATGATGAACCGGCCACGGATGGCCGTTGAGCTAGGATTTGAACCAAGCTGATTAACGCCTGATTAACCCTGTTCGTTCATCTTTTGCCAATGGACATCAACGGAATTCCCTTATTTTCGATATTAAAGAGCCGCTTGGGGTATTTGTCCCAGCGCCAGACTTTGATTTCGCAAAATGTCGCGAATGTAAACTCGCCGGGATATGTCGGAAAAGATCTCAAACCCTTTGTAATTCCTGATAAAAGTTCGACAGCTGGTCGCCTTCAGTTGACGGGGGCTAATGCGGCCGCGGGCCCGGTCAGAACCGATGCCGGTCATATGCAGGGCACAGTTGCGAACGCTAGTGGTCAAGGCAAGCCTCAGAATGCCCCTGATTCTGAAACCCGACTCGACGGCAACAAGGTCGTGCTGGAAGAGCAGATGATGAAGATGACCGATGCGCGGATGAACTATGACGCTGCGGTGACCTTCTATCAAAAGTCACTTGGACTTCTGCGTATGGCGGCTAGGGCACCTGGACGCTGATGGGTAGGAAAGGTTAGGCCATGGCTGATTCCAAATTCCCTCTGACTTCGACCGGGGCGGCGATGGCCGTGGCGACCTCTGCCTTGCGCGCTCAGCAGGCGCGGATGCGGATCATCGCCGAGAACCTCGCCAATGCAGACTCCACGTCTAAGACGGCAGGCGGCAATCCCTATCAGCGCCAAATCCCGGTCTTTCAGCCACAGCGCCTAGCGAACGGTATTCAAGGCGTGCAGATGACCAAGGTCGAGCCGGATAAGAGCGATTTTAAGTCCGAATATGACCCGAGCCACCCGTCTGCCGATGCGAAGGGCTATGTCAAAATGCCAAACGTAGATTCTTTGGTTGAAGCCATGGATATGCGTGAGGCCCAGCGTGCCTATGAAGCCAATCTCAATGTGATCGAAACGGCGCGGGCCATGCAGTCACGCACGCTCGATCTGCTACGCAAATAGACGAGGACAGTTAGATGGTCGCTCCCCTAATTGCTGCAAAGGCCTACGCGGCCGCTCAATCCCAAGCGGGAAAAGGCTTGGGCGGTATGGGCGGCGATGCCGCGGCTGGCCTAACAGGCGGCGGCGGGTTTGGAGATCTGGTCAAGAACGCCATGAACGAGGTCATGCAGTCCTCTCGCCATGCCGAAACCCAGATGAAGGCGCAGGTGCAGGGTAAGGCGGAGTTGCTGGACGTGGTCACCGCCATCTCCTCAGCCGAAGCCAGCCTAGAGACTGTGATGGCCGTTCGCGATCAGGTGATCTCCGCCTATCAAGAAATCATGCGGATGCCGATCTAACGCTGTTGGCGCAACGGCCGGACTCAATATTAAGATTTTATTAACCCTGTTTGCCCAAGCCTGCCTATGGGTAAACAGTGTCTGGTTTTGTGAGTCGAAGGGTCACCTCTATGAGCGGTAATGAAGTGATCGATGTGGCACGCGATGCCATCTGGCTTGCCATTGGCATGTCAGCACCGATCATGATTGTCGGTCTGGTTGTTGGTATCGTTATTGGGCTGTTTCAGGCGCTGACGCAGATTCAAGAAGCAACCCTCGTCTTTGCCCCTAAGATCTTGGCGATCTTTGTCGCCATGCTGCTGTTCTTGCCGTTCATGGGCGCGCTGATGGGGGACTTCATGCGCAAAATCGCCGCTCGCATCGCCGGGATGTAGCGATTGGAAAGCTACGCCACCGCCCAACAGGTCTATGTGGCCGGTCTGGTCTTTGCGCGCGTAGCGTCAATGATCATGCTGATGCCTGGCTTGGGCGAGGCCTCAGTTTCCCCCCGCATCCGTCTGTCCTTTGCGTTGGTGACGGCTATGTGTATCGCGCCCATTGCAGCGCCACATTTGCCACCCCTGTCGACGACCGTCGGCGGGCTCACCGGTAATGTTCTGAAAGAGGTCATCATCGGCCTGATGATGGGGGCCATATTGCGCCTCTTCATGTCGTCGCTGGCGACCGCCGGTGAGATCATCTCGATCCAGACCACCTTGGCCTTTGCCCAGACGGCCAATCCCATGCAGGCCCAGCCCGGCACGTCAGTGACCTCATTCTTGAGCGTGACGGGCTTGACGCTGATCTTTGCCACCAATCTGCACCATCAGTTCCTGACGGCGATGGTCCATTCCTACAGCCTGTTCGAGCCGACCCGAGATGTGCCGATGGGCGATGCGGTCAAGCTTGCCATCAACACGGTTAGTCAGTCGATTGCCCTTGGCGTCCAGTTGTCGGCTCCCGTGATCGTCTTTTCGTTGGTGTTCAACATTGCCACAGGCCTCATCGGCCGCGTGATGCCCCAGTTCCAAATCTTCTTCGTCGCCACGCCCCTCAGCGTGTTGATGGGCCTGTCCTTGCTCGCCTTAAGCATCAGCTTAATCGGGCTTGTGTGGATCTCGCGATACGAAGCCTTCCTGCACGTGTTTCTCTAGGGGCACGGCAGCATGGCGGATGATCCCGAGTCCCAAACAGAAGAACCGTCCGACCGAAAACTTGGTCAGGCGAGGGAGCAGGGCGATGTCGTCAAATCGATGGACATTCCCCAAGTCGCAACCCTCGCGGCGATAACGGCCACCGTAGCCTGGTTGGGCAGTTGGATGATGCAGTCCATCGCAAGCTCCATGCTGCCCTTCTTGGCCCATCCCGATCAGATTGACCTAAGCGGCCACGGCACGATCAATGTGATGAAGACGGTCATGGGATCGATCCTACCGGTCTTAGGTACGATCTTCGCGGTGACAGCGATTGCTGGTGTCGCGGGCAATGTCCTGCAGACCGGCTTTATGTTCACCCCGTCCAAACTGTTTGAAGGGGGGCTGTCTAAACTCAATCCTATGGAGGGTTTCAAGCGCCTCTTTGGCATGGATGCCTTCATCCAATTTACCAAGTCTCTGTTTAAGGTCATTATTCTTGCGATCATCGCCTGGTGGATCCTTAAGCCCCACGCCATGCAGATCACGCAACTGGCAGAGCTTGCCCCGGCAGCCATCATTCCCCTGACTTGGGACATCCTTAAGGGCCTGCTCTATGCGGTTCTGATCATGCTGACCTTTGGGGCCGGGATCGACTGGTTCATCCAGCGTCAGCGGTTCATGAAGCGCATGCGGATGAGCAAGCAAGAAATCAAGGATGAGAACAAGCAGTCCGAAGGTGACCCTCAGATCAAGGCCCGCTTGCGTCAAATCCGCATGCAGCGCGCACGGCGCCGGATGATGTCAGACGTCGCAAAGGCAACCGTGGTCGTCATGAACCCGACCCACTACGCCGTCGCTTTGCGCTATGAACCCGGTGTCACGGCCGTTCCGATGTGCGTCGCCAAGGGCATGGACCTGCTGGCCTTGAGAATACGGGAAATCGCCGAAGAGGCTGGCGTACCGGTTATCGAAGACCCACCTCTGGCCCGCGCCCTGTTCGCCACCGTCGACATTGATGAGACCATTCCCAAGGAACAGTACGAGGCTGTTGCCAAGGTCATCGGCTTCATCATGGGCAAGAAGCAGGCCCGCAGTCGCGCACGAACCTCGCCGCGATAGGTCCGTCGGCCGACTTTTATCCGTGGGTCTTAATCAGATGACTACGGACTAGGCCTATCAATGTCGTAGATAGTCTAGAAAATGAGGGTTTAAATCCCTCCGCCACGCGCCTGAAGGATCGTTTCGGGCAGAAGGAAAAGCGCTTTCGATGGATAGGACGCCGCGCCTTTCGGTCAGCCATCGGCAGGTTAAGCCCGCAAAGCCATCGCGCCTTGTGCCGATCTTGGCCGGGATTTGCTTTTTGGTCGCTGTCGGGTTCGCAGCCTACCCCGCCATCCGGGCCGGTGCATCAAGCCTTGGCGGCATTTTGCTCCTCGTCGGTCTGGCCGGTGTGGTCTCAATCGGATTCTTTGCCTTTTCTGCCAATCCTACAGCCTCCGGCCAGAGCGATGATACGAACGAGGCAGAGGTTCGCGAAACCTTGGTTCATGCCCTGAATGAGCCCGCCGCAGTTGCCGCTGATGATGGCCGCATCTTGGCAGCCAATCCCGCTTGGCGTTTGATTTTGGGCCAAGGCACGCGCTTGCCCAAGGCCGGTAAGGATGCGTCGAGCCTGTTCACGGCCCTGACTGCGGCGCGGCGCGGCGAGGTTGGATCGGCTCAGGTTCGCGCCGATGGCGAAGATCACCCGGTCCAGGTCTCGACCCTCGCAGCGTCCTCCAAGGGGAGGCGGTCCTACCTCATTCGCATGACCGGACTAGGCATGGCTGAGCCTCGGCGCCTGTCGGGGCCGCAGGGACAATTGGCCGATGCCAGCCTAGACATTCCAGCCTTGCCTGCACCCTCGCTGGATCAGGCCGTTGGACGTTATGAAGGGCCGACGACGCTCGATATGTTTGCCTCTGCGGCCCCTTTTGGTGCCGCCCTGCTCGATGGTGCGGATCCCTTAAACGCGCAGATTCTCCAGGCCAACGCCGCCTTCAGCGCCATCACCAGAGCGCCGTCCGAAGGAACCTGCTTTGGTGACCTGATTGAACCAAGCTCTCGCGCTGAGGCCCAGCAGCGGATCGCAGCGGGGCAGGTGGGGCCGGTTGAGGTTCGTCTGGCCGCCAATCCAAACGGTATCGCTCACCTCTATCTGACAAGGGCCGATGGGCGGATCATTGCCTATCTGATGGATGTATCGGAGCAAAAGCAGGTCGAGCTTCAACTGGCACAGTCGCAAAAGATGCAGGCCATCGGGCAGCTGGCTGGCGGCGTCGCGCACGACTTCAACAATCTGCTCACCGCCATTCAGCTTCGGTTGGATGAACTTCTCCATCGCCACCCCGTCGGCGATCCGTCCTATGAGGGCCTGACTGAGATCCGCCAGACCGGTGTGCGCGCGGCTGATCTGGTGCGCAAGCTCTTGGCCTTCTCGCGCAAACAGACGGTTCAGCGCGAAATTCTCGATCTGGGTGAATTGATCAGCGAGTTCTCCGTCCTCCTGCGCCGTCTGTTGCGCGAGGACGTCAAGCTCGAGACTGACTATGGCCGCAACCTGCCACTGGTTCGCGCCGACAAGAGCCAGCTGGAAACGGCGGTCATGAACCTTGCCGTCAATGCGCGTGATGCCGTCCGCGCTCAGGGCGGCGGTGTGGTCAGCATCCGCACGGCGCGCCTCAGCGCCAGCGAAGCCCGGGGTTTGGGCTATGCCCCGGATCGGCCTTCTACGGCGGAGGTCGCGATGATCGAGGTCTCAGACAATGGCCCGGGTATTCCGCCTCTGGTCCTGTCGAAAATCTTTGATCCCTTCTTCACCACCAAGCCGGTCGGCGAAGGCACAGGCCTAGGGCTGGCGACCGTCTACGGGATCGTTAAGCAGGCCGATGGCTGGATTCACGTCGATAGTGGTTTGGGCCGTGGCGCGACCTTCCGCATCTTCCTGCCCGTCTATGTGCCCGCCGCCGGTGCGCCCGCCCATGCCCCCGCAACTGCCAAGCCTAAACCCGTGGCGAGGGACCTGTCGGGTGCCGGCCGTATCCTATTCGTCGAAGATGAGGATGCTGTACGCAGCGTTGCGGCCCGGCTGCTCCGTGCGCGGGGCTATGAGGTCATCGAGGCCTGTGACGGTGAGGAGGCTTTGCTCTTGGCCGAAGAACATGCCGGAACCATCGACCTGTTGATCAGCGATGTCATCATGCCCGGTATTGATGGCCCGACCCTCTTAAAGAAGGCGCGAATCTATCTTGGATCTGCCCCCGTTATGTTCATCTCAGGCTATGCAGAGGCGGAGTTCTCGGACCTGCTCGAGGGCGAGACTGGCGTGACATTTTTGCCCAAGCCTCTGGATATCAAGGCCTTGGCCGAACGGGTTAAGCAACAACTGCAAACCACCTAGGCGCTCGGTCGGCATTTGATCTAACCCAGCGCTCAAATTGGTGTAGACAGCGCACCAAAGGCGGCCCTGCAGCTCGCCCAAGGCTTGAGGCTTTTTCGGACCTA